>NZ_JAVIHI010000006.1:0-81235 GCF_036680365.1 Streptococcus sp. SS-4456
CTGTATCTGAATCCGTTTCCGAATCTGTATCAGAGTCAGTCAGCGAATCCGTATCTGAATCTATCTCAGAATCAGTAAGCGAGTCAGTTTCCGAGTCAATCTCAGAATCAGTATCTGAATCAATTTCTGAATCCATCTCAGAATCAGTAAGTGAATCAGTTTCAGAGTCAGTATCAGAATCCGTTTCAGAGTCAATTTCAGAATCGGTCAGCGAGTCAGTATCAGAATCAGTAAGCGAATCAATCTCTGAATCTGTATCTGAGTCAATCTCAGAATCCGTTTCTGAGTCAGTATCAGAATCAGTATCAGAGTCAAGTGTGGAGATTCATTCACATGGTCCTGGATTGGTAAACCCACCACTCCCACCAATAAATATTGAATCCATCTCTGAATCAATTAGTCAGTCACTGTCACTTTCCGAGTCCATCTCTGAGATAGTATCTGAATCAACTCCTTCAGTGGATTCACAGCTTCTTCGTAAGTCAGCAGTATTGCCAAATACAGGTGAGGAATCATCATCTTGGACTGGTCTTCTAGGAGCAGGTCTTCTCCTTGGTGGATTGTACAAACGACGCAAGAAAGAAGATGAGAAAGAATAAAAATAGTTTCTTTCTGACAGGATAAAAAAAGAAAAGTAGCTAGAGCAAAAAAGTGCTAGCTACTTTTTTTCAAGTTTTTAATTTTGTACTCAAAAAAGCTCTATAATCTCCAGGTGGAATTGACCACAATAGAAATTATAGAGCTAATTTATTTCTCAAATTCTGCCTTGCTCTTTACATCGCCGTATTCTTCAGCGACTTCTTTGCTGAGGATATCGGCGTAGCTGGCAAGTTGGATGTCTTGTCCGTATTTTTTACGGAGGGCAGTAGTGACCAAGCGGTAGGCTAGGTTGGCATTGCGGGATAAGATTGGTCCGTGGAAGTAGCTGCCGAAGGTGTTTTTGTAGTGCAGGCCTTCGCCGCCGTCTTCCTTGTTATTGCCATTACCATAGACCACCTTGCCTAGAGGTTTTTGGTTGTCAGCTAGGAAGGTACGGCCTTGGTGGTTTTCAAAACCGTAGTAGGTTTCGTTGAATTCATCATTGTGAATTTTGATGTCACCGATGTAACGGTTGTTGGTCTGGTTGAGGGTGTAGTGGCCCATTATACCCAGTCCGTCAATCTTGCGACCGCCAGCTTCGATGTAGTATTGACCGAGCAACTGGAAGCCACCGCAGATGGCCAGCATGACACCGTCGTTTTCGATGAAGTCTGCTAGGCTGTCTTTTTTAGTTGGTAAATCTTTTGCAAGAATGGATTGTTCATAGTCCTGACCGCCACCGAAAAAGGCGATGTCGTAGAAATTTTTATCAAATTCATCTGTCAGTGAAACGATGTCCACCTGAACACGAGCCCCTAGCTTTTCAGCTACATACTTGAGCATGAGGATATTGCCATTGTCACCGTAGGTGTTCATCAAATCACCGTAGAGGTGGGCGATGTGGAGATCATAATTGTAGTCTTTTTCAGGACTTTTTAATGACGTATAGACCATTATTTCATCTCCTTTCCAACGGCTTGGCGTTGAGCCAGCAGGTCACGGAATTCGAGCATAGCTGTATAAGTAGCTAAAATATAAGCATGCTGACTACTCGATTGCTCAATCAAGGTCATAATATCTTCCAGTTTCGGAGTTTCAGTAATCTGGTCCGCAGGATAGCCAGTCACACGGAGGCGACGGGCAATTTCAGATGAACGCACACCGCCCGCAAAGACTTTGGGAATGTCCATTTGGGTAATCTGCTCAAAGTCAGCATCCCAAATCCAGCTGGTATCAATTCCATCAGCGTAGTTGGCATTGAGAAGAACAGACAAGCTAAAATCGTATGGAGCCAGTTTCATCATTTCAATGGCCTGAGTAGCACCAACTGGGTTTTTAATCAAGACCAATGTACAATCCTTATCGCCCAACTTAAAGGTTTCTTGGCGACCGAAGACAGCCTTGGACTTGTCAAAACCTGCCTTGATTTTCTCAGGAGATACGCCGAAAAATTCTGCAACGCTGACAGCTGCTAGGGCATTGTAGATATTATAGAGCCCGCCGATGTTAATCTTATAATCTTGACCGTCAATGGCAAAGGTAGAAGAGGTATTGGTGATTTCTTTTAGTTCGGTCAACTTGTAGTCCAGTTCAGGTCGGCAAAAGCCACAGTTGCTACAGATGTAGCTGCCCAAGTTAGCGTAGGTATTGAGCTTGTACTGGATAATCTGTTGGCAATGCGGACAGAGAACGCCTTCGGTATTGTAATGGGCCAGGCGAGGCTCATGCTCTTCCGTCGCAAAACCGTAGTATTTAACTGGGTTGATAGCGGTGGTCGAGTTGAAAAGCGGGCTGTCACCGTTGGCTAAAATGGTCGCCTGTGGAGCCTTGGCAGCCCCGTCTAAAATCATCTGATAGGTGGTATAAATCTCACCATAACGGTCCATTTGGTCGCGGAAAATATTGGTAAAGACGATCAAGCTAGGCTTGATAAAGTCGGTCACGCGGGCCAGGCTGGCTTCGTCAATCTCCAAGACGGCAATCTTCTTGCCCTTTTTATTTTTCTTGGCAGATAAAAAGGTTGCCGTAATCCCTGTAATCATATTGGCACCGCTGGTATTGGTCGTGATTTCTCCAAATGCTTCTTGGAGAATTCCAACGGTCAAGGCAGTTGTTAAAGTCTTACCGTTGGTACCTGTCACAACAACGACTTCATAATCCTTAGCCAAACTATCTAAAATATGTTTATCGAATGTAAGGGCAATTTTGCCAGGCAAGGTAGTTCCTCGGCCCAGTTTGTCGAGGACAAACTGGCTGGTCTTCCCTGCGGCAATCCCTAATAAAGTATTTATTTTCATGGGACTATTTTATCATAAAGGTCAGGGATTTTCTAGAACGGAGTATGTAGAAATACTGATACATTTCTGATGACTATTTGTAATAAATTTAATCCTATCTTCATCCTTTTCTAAAAAAAGAAAGAAAAAATGTGATATAATAGAAACGTTACCATGTACGAGTTAGGAAGTATGAGAAACCTATGTTAAACTTAAGCCAGTTACTGGATGCTGGGTATTGGTCAAGTCTGATTGCTAGTCCTTGGGTAGCTATCCTACACTTGATTGACATCAGCATCGTTGTTTATTTGATTTATAATTTTAGTAAGGCTATTGCTGGTACGAAGATTATGACCCTCATCCGTGGGGTATTTCTCTTTATCATTGCACAACTTCTTGCTAGTTTATTTGGTTTGCAGACCATTGCCTGGTTGATCAATCAGGTCATTACCTATGGAGTTATCGCAGCAGTTGTTATTTTTGCTCCAGAATTGAGGGCTATGCTTGAAAAGTTAGGGCGGACGACCCATATTTTTTCAGCTAATACGCTCAGTAAGGAAGAAAAGCTCATTGATGCCCTTGTAAAATCTGCAGCCTATATGTCACCGCGTAAAATTGGAGCACTTGTGGCAGTGGAGCAGGCTCAAACCTTGCAAGAATATAGGGCAACGGGTATTTCGTTGAACGCAGATATTTCGCGTGAATTATTGATAAATATATTCATTCCTAATACCCCCTTGCATGATGGAGCAGTTATTATAAAGGATGATAAGGTGGCGGTTTCCTGTGCCTACCTACCCCTGTCTGAAAGTGCAGGTATTTCAAAAGAATTTGGCACTAGGCACCGGGCTGCGATTGGTTTGTCAGAGGTTTCAGATGCCTTTGTTTTCATAGTTTCAGAGGAAACGGGTAGTATTTCCATTGCTCATAATGGTAATTTCAAGCATGATTTGAGCTTGGAGGAATTTGAGGCTGAACTATGGACTATTTTCGGTTCTGACAATGAGGAGAAAAACACATTTTTGAAGCGATTGAGAGGGGGCAAACATGCAAGAAAAATTTAAAGCTGTAGGTCACTTACTTCTCTCATTATTCTTAGCGCTTTTGCTTTTTTTCTATGCGACTACTACCAACTATAAAAATTCAGAAACAGCCGCTCAGAATACGGAGTCAGAAACCTATGTTCATACCTTAAATAATGTACCGATAGATATTGAATACAATACCAGTGAGTACTTTATTTCAGGTTTCTCATCAACAGTGACTGTTGAGTTGAGAGGATCCAATCGAGTGCTTTTGCAACGGGAATCCGATGAATCTACGCGAACTTTTCAAGTTGTCGCAGATTTGAAGGAGATGAAGGCAGGCACCAATATTGTAAAACTCCAATTGGCCAACCTACCAGCAGGGGTAACAGCGACCCTGGCACCAGATGCTATTTCTGTAAAAATAGGTAAGCGTGTCAGTAAGGCTCTACCTGTTGAAGCTAAGGTTTATAGTAACCAGTTGGCAGAAGGTTATAGTCTTTCTAAGGTTTCCGTCAATGTCGATACTGTAAAAGTAACAACGGATGAAGAAACCATGGCTAAGATTGATCACATCGAGGCAATCGCAGTAGATGTCAGCAATTTATCCGCTAATTATAGTGGGACAGCTAAGTTGCAGGCAGTAGATGGTGATGGCAATGTCTTGCCAGTTGTTTTATCACAAACAGAAGCCAACCTACAAATCACTATAACAAAAACGAAATAAGAGGTAAATTTTAAAATGGGTAAATATTTTGGTACGGACGGTGTCCGCGGAGAAGCAAACGTAGAATTGACGCCAGAATTGGCATTTAAATTAGGTCGTTTTGGTGGTTATGTTCTTAGTCAACATGAAACGGATGTACCTCGTGTCTTTGTGGCGCGTGATACACGTATTTCGGGACAAATGTTGGAAGCTGCCTTGGTTGCTGGACTTTTATCAGCTGGGATTCATGTCTATAAACTAGGAGTGCTTGCGACACCGGGTGTAGCCCACTTGGTAAAAACTGAAAAGGCTAGTGCTGGTGTTATGATTTCAGCTAGCCATAACCCTGCTCAAGATAACGGAATTAAGTTCTTTGCGGGCGACGGCTTTAAGTTGGACGATGCCTTGGAGGCAGAGATTGAAGCTCTCTTGGATGCTGAAGAAGATACGCTACCACGTCCATCTGCACAAGGTTTGGGGGATGTGGTCGATTATCCAGAAGGCTTGCGCAAATACGAATCCTTCCTTGTATCGACTGGTACCCAACTAGAAGGTATGAAAGTGGCCTTGGATACTGCCAATGGCGCTGCCTCAACCTCTGCCCGTCAAATTTTTGCGGATTTGGGAGCTGATTTGACTGTTATGGCTGAAGACCCAGACGGCTTGAATATCAATGAGGGAGTTGGTTCAACCCATCCTGAGCAGTTGCAAGAATTGGTCAAGGAAACGGGTAGCCAAATCGGTCTGGCCTTTGACGGAGACAGTGACCGCCTGATTGCCGTTGATGAAAATGGTGACTTGGTTGATGGTGACCGTATCATGTACATCGTTGGTAAGTACTTGGCAGACAAGGGCTTGCTTGCTAAAAATACCATTGTGACAACGGTTATGTCTAACCTTGGTTTCCACAAGGCCTTGGACCGTGAAGGTATTGAAAAAGCTGTGACCGCAGTTGGTGACCGTTATGTGGTGGAGGAAATGCGCAAAGGTGGCTACAATGTTGGTGGTGAGCAGTCAGGTCATGTGATTCTCATGGATTATAACACCACAGGCGATGGCCAGTTGACCGCTGTGCAATTGACCAAAATCATGAAAGAAACTGGTAAGAAGTTGTCAGAATTGGCAGCAGAAGTGACCATCTACCCACAAAAATTGGTCAATATCCGTGTGGAAAACAGCATGAAAGATAAGGCAATGGAAGTACCTGCTATTGCAGCTATCATTGAAAAAATGGAAGCAGAAATGGCTGGCAACGGTCGTATCTTGGTTCGCCCAAGTGGTACCGAGCCACTCTTGCGTGTCATGGCAGAAGCACCAACGGATGCTGAAGTCGATTACTATGTGGACACCATTGCCGATGTGGTCCGTGCAGAAATAGGAATTTAAGTAGAAATCAATCATTCGTTAAGATGATTTCATTGTCTGGATCCACAAGATTGAGTAGGAATTTTATAGCTGATAGGCGGAGAAGTTTCACTTAAGGCAGTGAAAATAGAAATAAAAACTGGAGTTTCTTGCTCCAGTTCTTTGATGTTATGAGGAAAATATGAGTATTTTAGAAGTAAAGAATTTAAGTCATGGGTTTGGTGACCGCGCCATTTTTGAGAATGTCTCCTTCCGTCTCTTAAAAGGGGAGCATATCGGTCTTGTCGGTGCCAATGGTGAAGGGAAATCGACTTTCATGTCCATCGTGACAGGTCAATTGCAGCCAGATGAGGGCAAGGTAGAATGGTCCCGCTATGTAACGGCAGGTTATTTAGACCAGCATGCTAAACTAGAAAAGGGTCAATCCGTCCGAGATGTCTTACGGACAGCATTCGATGAACTCTTCAAGACAGAAGCTCGTATCAATGACATTTACATGTCTATGGCAGAAGAGGGAGCTGATATGGATGCCCTCATGGAAGAGGTTGGCGAACTGCAAGACCGTCTGGAAAGCCGTGATTTCTATACGCTTGATGCCAAGATTGACGAAGTGGCGCGTGCTCTAGGTGTCATGGACTATGGCATGGACAAGGATGTGACGGAGTTATCAGGTGGCCAACGTACTAAAGTTCTTTTGGCAAAATTGCTCTTGGAAAAACCTGATATCCTGCTTCTGGATGAGCCGACCAACTACCTGGATGCCGAACACATTGACTGGCTCAAACGTTACTTGCAGAACTATGAGAATGCCTTTGTCTTGATTTCGCATGACATTCCTTTTTTGAATGATGTGATCAACATTGTCTACCATGTAGAAAATCAACTCTTGACCCGTTACACAGGCGATTACTACCAATTCCAAGAAGTACATGCTATGAAGCGGGCTCAGTTGGAGGCGGCCTACGAACGCCAGCAGAAAGAAATCGCTGATTTGCAGGACTTCGTTAACCGTAACAAGGCCCGAGTTGCAACTCGAAATATGGCCATGTCTCGTCAGAAGAAATTGGATAAGATGGAGATTATTGAGCTTCAAGCAGAGAAACCAAAACCGTCCTTTGATTTCAAAATGGCTCGAACTCCAAGTCGCTTTATCTTCCAGACGACAGATTTGGAAATTGGTTATGACCGTGCCCTAACACGTAAGCCGCTCAATCTGACCTTTGAACGCAACCAGAAGATTGCTATTGTCGGTGCCAATGGTATCGGTAAATCCACTCTTCTTAAAAGTTTGTTGGGTATTATTCCACCGCTCGGAGGCTCTGTGGAGCGTGGGGAGTATTTGGAACTAGGCTATTTTGAGCAAGAGGTAGCTGGTGGCAATCGTCAGACTCCGCTTGAAGCCGTTTGGGATGCCTTCCCAGCCCTTAACCAGGCAGAAGTACGAGCAGCCTTGGCTCGTTGCGGTCTGACTTCCAAGCATATCGAAAGCCAGATCCAAGTCCTTTCAGGTGGTGAACAGGCCAAAGTTCGCTTCTGCTTGCTTATGAACCGTGAAAACAATGTCCTAGTTCTTGACGAGCCGACCAATCACTTGGATGTGGATGCAAAGGACGAACTCAAACGTGCCCTCCAAGCCTACAAGGGCTCTATCCTCATGGTCTGCCACGAGCCGGATTTCTATGAAGGCTGGGTGGATGATGTATGGGACTTCAATGACTTGACTTAGATTGAAAGCTATCGAAAGGTGGCTTTTTCTTTGTGCTTATACTATAATAGAATGAGCATAGTAAAGGAGGTAAAAATATGAAAAGAATAGAACGAGGTCACACTGACTAGGCCTCTTTAGAGGAAATAAAATGACAGATTATGTAAACTACAACCAAGAACGTTGGAATCGGATTTCAGCTAGATAGGGGAATGCCTATACAGTTCCGCTCAGTCATGAGGAATTTCTTGTTGCCAAAGATATGCCCTTATCCGTTTCTTTGACAGTCGGAAAGACAGTGCCACTTGACTGGTTTGAAAAAGCCGGAGGTAAGAAATTGCTGGGTCTAGCTTGCGGTGGCGGTCAACAGGGACCAATTTTTGCGGCTCATGGTTACCAAACGACCATTATGGATTTTTCCAAGGAACAGTTGGACAAGGATAGGCTAGTTGTTGAGCGAGAAAATCTGAATTTGCAAACGGTCCAGGCAGATATGACACAGCCTTTTCCTTTTGAAGACGAGAGTTTTGATATCATTTTTTGCCCCGTTTCAAATGTATATATTGAAGACCTGACACCGATGTGGCAGGAATCCTATCGGTTTTTGAAAAAGGGTGGTTTGCTCATGATCGGTTATATGAACCCTTGGATTTATGTCTTTGATGCTGATGATGTTT
The DNA here is from genome assembly GCF_036680365.1 of Streptococcus sp. SS-4456. Taxonomy (NCBI): domain Bacteria; kingdom Bacillati; phylum Bacillota; class Bacilli; order Lactobacillales; family Streptococcaceae; genus Streptococcus; species Streptococcus sp. SS-4456. The sequence continues at coordinate 8,334 of NZ_JAVIHI010000006.1, forward strand.
GGGAGCATCCAGATAGAGCATTGATTCCTAAATACAGCCTACCTTTCAACGCACGACAATTAGAAGAAGCAGGACAAATCACGATTGATCCAGAATATGGCTATGAATTTAGCCACACCTTAGAAGAACAAATTGCTGGACAATTACGAGCTGGTTTTGCCATGATTGATTTATATGAATCCAAAGACAGTCGTAATCGCCTGTCCCAATTTGGCCCAGATTATCTGGCTAATCTATCTGTAAAATTATAGAAAACAGCTCCTGATTGATGGCATATTCTTATCAGGTCTCTAAGTATTGTCTGAAAATTATAATGTTTTTAAAAAAGCTTGACAAGTATTTTAAAAGGAGTATAATTAGAATTATTCCAAAGAAACTTTAGAATCATTATAATTTAGAGGTAAATCTTATGACAACAAAAGACAACGGAAAAGCTCCATTTGTAACCAATATTGAAACAGCAACACTTGAAAATACTAACTACCGCACAGCCCTCTGGACTGGGGAACTCTTGCAAGTTACCCTCATGTCTATCCCAGTTGGTGGCGATATCGGTGCAGAAGTTCACAATGAAAACGATCAGTTCCTCCGCATTGAGCAAGGACACGGCCGTGTTATTATGGGCGAATCTGCTGACAAGATTACGCTTGATACGGAAGTTGGACCAGAAGATGCGATTTTGATTCCAAACGGTGCCTACCATAATGTTATCAACATCGGTCAAGAAGACCTTAAAATCTACTCTATCTATGGACCAGCTCACCACGCTCACGGGACAGTTCACGAAACACAGGCCATCGCTATCGCTGCCGAAGAAGCAGAAGAGCACGGGCATTAAGATGAGAATTTTTCAACTTCAATCGGTCGGCTTATCGGATAAAGATAAGTCGATTTTAACTGACATTAGCTTCACCGTTGCAGCAGGCGAGCGACTAACCCTGGTTGGAACTTCGGGCAGTGGAAAAAGCTCTATTCTAAAACTTTTGGCAGGCCTGACATCCGCGACCAGTGGGACTATTTTCTTTCAGGGGCGGGACATAGCAGAGCTGGATATGCCGACTTACAGGAGAGAAGTTTCCTATTGTTTTCAACAGCCAGTTCTCTTTGGGCAAACTGTCCAAGACAATCTCCAGTTTCCATTTACCATTCGTCAGTTAGAATTTGACCAAACCAAAGCCCTCAAGGCTTTAGAATCTGTACATCTAGCACCAGAATTTTTAAGCAAGAAAATCACAGAACTATCTGGAGGAGAAAAGCAGCGAGTTGCCCTCATCCGCAATATGCTCTTCGAGCCCAAAGTCTTACTCTTGGACGAAATCTCTGCAGGACTGGACGCTGAAACCAAGGCCATTGTCAACAAGCTTCTAGCAGATTACCATGCAGCTGGAAATACCTTAATTGAAGTCACTCATGACCAGTCAGAGATTGATGCAGCCCAAAAGATTTTGAGAATAGAAGGAGGTCGAGTCCAAGTATGAATGTTTCAGTAGATAACCTTTCTCTAGCCCTTGTTTTTGGGCTGGTCTTGGTAGCAATTAGCATCAGTCAGAAGGAAAAATTGGGCTTGACCAAGGATATTTTCATGGCCGTTGTCAGAACTGTCCTTCAGCTGATTTTTGTCGGCTACATTCTCAAGTTTATCTTCCAAGCCTCAAATGTCTTTCTCAGCATAGCAATGGTTTTAGTTATTCTCTACAATGCTAGTGTTCAAGCCAACAAACGCAATCCCAATAGCAAGAAATCCTTGCTTCATCCTTTTTTAGCCCTCCTTGCATCAACAGGTCTAACCTTGACAATCTTGGTCTTATCAGGTGCTATCCAGTTTATTCCCTCCCAGGTCATTCCCATTTCAGGGATGCTGGCTAGCAATGCCATGACGGCAATCGGTCTGTCTTATCGGGCTATGTACAAATCCTTCACCGACAACCGCCAACAAGTCTTGGAAAAATTAAGTTTGGGAGCAACTGTCAAATTGGCTTCACAGGATATCTTACGAGAAGCTATCAAAACAGGTATGCAGCCTACCATTGACTCAGCCAAGACAGTAGGTCTGGTCAGCCTGCCTGGCATGATGTCAGGGCTAATATTTGCAGGAGTTGATCCAGTCCATGCCATTCGCTATCAGATTATGGTTATGTTCATGTTACTGTCTGCAACCAGTCTAGCCTCTGTGATTGCCTCCTACTCAGCCTACCAGACTTATTTTACCGACAAGGCCCAGTTGGAGTTTGAATAAATTTGAGTGACCTTTCTATTTGACAGGTCATTTTTATCACTGAAATCCTTCAAAATATGATAAAATAGACTTACTTTGATACAGTCTTTTGGTTTACTTTTATTACTAGCTTCAAAGGTTCGGGGAACCTTTGAAGGTTGGAAATGAAACAAACGAAGTTTGTGTCAACAGCCGCAGGCATAACTCAATGCTTTCTTGTTTCTAGGCATTGACTTGAAACAGTCTCCCAGACTGTTTCAATCAAGCAAGGTGAGTTCAAACACTCCAGTGGAGTGTTTGAAGTTGGAAATAAGGAAACGATGTTTCCTCGCTCGTCTAAGTAATAAAAGATAAACCAAATGACGATACTGAAAAGGAGAACACATGACAGTAAATTTTAGAGCAGAAATTGACAAACGCAAAGACGAGTTTCTAGCGGATCTCTTTGACCTCCTCCGCATCAATTCTGAGCGTGACGATAGCCAGGCAGATGCCCAGCATCCATTTGGACCTGGACCAGTGCGTGCCTTGGACAAGTTTCTAGAAATTGCTCAGCGTGATGGCTATCCAACCAAGAACGTTGACAACTATGCAGGTCATTTCGAATTCGGTGAGGGCGAAGAAGTCCTTGGTATCTTCGGTCACTTGGACGTAGTGCCAGCAGGAAGCGGCTGGAATACCGACCCCTACGAGCCGCAAATCATTGACGGCAAGCTCTTTGCCCGCGGATCCTCTGACGACAAGGGACCAACCATGGCTTGTTACTACGGTTTGAAAATCATCAAGGAGTTGGGCCTTCCGACCTCTAAAAAAGTCCGCTTCATCGTCGGTACTGATGAGGAGTCAGGCTGGGCGGACATGGATTACTACTTCGAGCACGTAGGCCTCCCATTGCCAGATTTCGGCTTCTCGCCTGATGCCGAGTTCCCGATTATCAACGGCGAAAAGGGCAATATCACAGCTTATTTGCATTTTGCGGGGGGAAATAGCGGAGCTGCTAAACTGCATTCCTTCACAGGCGGTTTGCGTGAGAACATGGTGCCTGAGTCTGCGACAGCTATTATCTCTGGCGACCTTGCAGATTTAGACAGCAAGTTGGCAGATTTCACAGCAGCCTATGGCCTAAAAGCTGACGCGGAAACCCTTGAAAACGGTCAAGTTCAAGTCACCGTCATCGGAAAATCTGCCCACGGTTCAACCCCAGAAGAAGGTGTCAACGGAGCAACCTATTTGGCAAAATTCCTCAGCCAATTCGCCTTTGACGGAGCAGCAAAAAACTATCTTGACCTGGCAGGACAAGTCCTTCTGGAAGACCACGATGCCCAAAAACTCGGCGTAGCCATCTACGATGAGCAAATGGGAGCTCTTTCTATGAACGCTGGTGTCTTTAAGTTTGATGAAAACTCATCTGATAACACCATTGCCCTCAACTTCCGTTATCCCAAAAATACCAACCCTGAAATCATCAAGGCTGGTTTGGAAAAACTGGGAGTAGAAGCTGTCAGCCTGTCTGAGCATGGACACACTCCGCACTACTGCCCAATCGATGACCCAATGGTCGCAACCCTCTTGTCTGTATACGAAAAACACACAGGCTTGAAAGGTCACGAACAAGTAATCGGTGGCGGAACATTCGGACGCTTGCTCAAACGTGGCGTTGCCTACGGAGCTATGTTCCCAGGCGATGTCAACACCATGCACCAAGCCAACGAATTTATTGAAGTTGAGCAACTCTACCGTGCAGCTGCCATCTATGCAGAAGCTATCTATGAACTCATTAAGTAATACATGAAGACGGGGATGCCCGTCTTTTTTAGGAGGAAGTATGAAACTGAAAGAACTCACACTTGCAAATTTGGAAATGGTCAAACAGCTCTTCTTGTCTGTCTTTAGCCAGGAGCCCTGGAATGATGATTGGTCAGATGAGGAACAATTAGATTGCTATATAGGCGATTTACTGGGACACCCAAGAGCACTCTGTTTTGGCTTGTTTGACCAGGAAAAATTGATAGGGCTGTCACTTGGTTACATTCGCTATTGGTATGAGGGAACAGAGTATCGAATTGAAGAGCTCTGCATTTCCCGTGATTACCAAGGGCAAGGACATGGTGCTAGTTTTCTAGCGGACATAGAGAAGCAGTTAGCTGATAGAAAAATTGTTCATATTCTTCTACAAACCGAACGCAACCTTTCAGCCTATTCTTTCTACAAAAAATGCGGTTTCCGTGCCTTAGAAAAAGATGTGACCATGGTCAAGAAAGTAGGACATCATGGAACTTGCTGATATTCGTCAAGCCATCATTGAGGATGTTGCTAACCGAGACTTTACGAACAAGGGAATAGCTCCCCTTTTCCAAGCCCCTTCGACCGCAAAAATTCTCATTATTGGACAGGCACCGGGATTAAAAACACAAGAAAAAGGTCGCCTTTTTGATGATGCCAGTGGAGAGAATCTTCGGAAATGGTTGGGAGTAGATAGGGAATTCTTCTATGAATCTGGCTATTTTGCCATTCTTCCTATGGATTTCTATTATCCAGGAAAGGGGAGGTCTGGGGATTTGCCGCCTCGCAAGGATTTTGCGCTCAAATGGCACCCACTTATTCTGGACCAACTGCCAGAGCTTGAGTTGACCATATTGGTAGGCAATTATGCTCAAACTTATTATTTGGAAAAATCCCAAAGGAACCTGACTGAGAGAGTACAGCATGCAGTTGACTACCTTCCCACTTATTTTCCTTTGCCTCATCCATCACCTAGAAACAATATTTGGCAGGCAAAGAATCCCTGGTTTCAAGCGGAAATCATTCCATATTTACAAAATATACTTATGAAAATACTTGAAAAATAAGGTAAAAATGATACAATAATATAAAGAAACTGTTTCTACCTTCAGAGGAGGTGCCGTATGAAAAAGTATCTGTTCTATTTATTAGGTTTCTTACTTTTACTGTTCAGCCTAGGTCAGCCTAGTCTGGTAGGAGCTGAGGGAATCCCACCCCGTCCAATTTATACGACGGTGGTTGATGAAACCCAGCTTCTTTCTAGTGAAACAATTGCCAACATTGACCAGCTCAATCAGACCTGGGCAGCAAGTGAACAGCAGTTACAGGTTGGGGTCTATGTGACGGAAAGTCTTTCTACTGATATTGAAAGTCTGGCAAATGAAACCTTCCGTGATTGGCAAGTCGGCTTTGCAGGAACGGACAATGGCATTCTCTTGGTGATTGCCATAGCCGACAGGGAGTTTCGGATAGAAACCTCTGACAATGCTGCAACGGTGTTGACAGATGTGGAAGCCAAGGATATTCTGGAAAGTGCTAGGGAGTTTTTCCGTCAGGAAGACTATGATGGTGGGGTAACCTATATTGTCCAATCTATCGGTGATCGTTTCTACGGAACAAGTCTGGGCCAAGAACAGCTGGCTGCTATGGAAGAAAGGACCAGTGCAGAAAGTGACAGCTTTGTATGGTTTATGATTGTTATTCTCGTTGTCATTATCTTTATGATTATTGATAAATCCAGCCGAGGTGGCGGAGGTCCAGGTAATCTGCTTTGGATGCTGGTAGACGACCACCATCATTACCACAACAATCATTCTTCCCATTCTTCATCATCCTATGGTGGAGGTGGTTGGTCTGGCGGCGGTGGTGGTGGCGGTGGAGCCTCATCTGGTTGGTAAGAAAAGAAAGGAAAGTCTATGAAAAAGAAATGGTTAGCCATACTAATCCCAGTTTTCGCTCTGCTATTTTTAGGAATGGGGGCAATCGGTCAATACAATGGACTGGTCGATAGCCATGCGGAAGTGGAAAATGCTCAAGCCAATGTGGATACCCAGCTTCAACGGCGCTATGACCTGATACCGAATGTCGTGGCAGCAGTCAAGGGAGCCATGGAGCATGAGGAAGAGATTTTCACTGCCATAGCGGATGCGCGTGCGAAAATCGGCTCCAGCCAAGTGGGAACCAGCGACTACAATCAGGCACAAAGTCAGCTGGATTCGGCAGTTTCACGTTTGTTGATGGTGACGGAAAATTATCCGCAATTAACAGCCAATCAACAGGTATCTGACCTCATTACCGAGCTAGAGGGGACTGAAAATCGGATTTTGGTTGCACGTAAGGATTATAATGCGGTGGCAACGGCCTACAATAAAAAAATCAAACGATTCCCGACATCCATCTATGCCAATCTATTTGGTTATGAAAAAGTCGACCTTTTCCAAGCTAGCACAGATGCGGCGACAACAGTGCCAAGTGTGGATTTACAGGATAACGAATAAAGAACTCGGCTCCCTGAGCCGAGTTCTTATTTTATTGATTGATCCAAACACCAGAAACGTAGTCTTCAGACAGAGTTGTCTGGTTGATAATGCTCTTAGCCTCCATATCATAGATAAGGAGTTGATTTGCCAAAATAATCATTAAGCGCTTGTCATCAATTTGACGGATATGGTCGATGTAATGAGGACGGGGATTTAAGTCCTTCAAAGTATGGTAGGATTGCTCGCCAGTTTGGGTATTGTAAATAGTAAAGGAAAGTGGACTAAACATGCCATTTTGATGCTCGATGAGAAGAAGGTTTTCGTCTTTGAGGGCATGGAGTGTGCTTGGTGAGGGGTGTTCTAAAGTTACTGACGAAAATGTTTTTGTTTTTGTATCAAAGGCCAAGAGTTCGGATGACTGTTCAATGTCCTCATACTCATTTGTTTTTTTCCCTAAATTTGGGAGATAGATGGTTCCATTGATCAAAAGCCCCTCTCCTGTGGCAATGGTATTGTCGTACTTAAATACCTCTTGCTTTGAAAAATCTTCCTTATCAAATACAATCAAGACATTTTCTTCGGGTCCTTCTTGGGTAAAATCTTTCACAAAACCAGTTAAATAGACTGACGTTTGGTCTACCATGAATGGAGCATTTGGTATGAAGTCGTCGTTTAAAACGTGGGTTTGAATGGTATCAAAATTCCTGTCAAATTGCGCTAGTTTGTGATAGGGCCCCGCTGTATAAAAGTCTTGTCCATCTGTACCACTGATATAGCTACTATACTGACTTGGCTTTCGCAAGACAGTGCCAGTATTGAAATCGATGGATATCAGATTGTCGTTAATGAATTTTTGCTGATCGTTGGCAAAGACTAGATACTGATTGTCTATGACATAATTTTCACCAGAGCCAAAATAGCCTTCCGAACTCATCTTTTGTGCATGAAGGAGTTGAGGTTCTTGGCCATTTAGTTGAAAGGCTTCGACCTTACCGGGATAAACCAAGTAGAAATCCGCATTCTCAGTCAAACTTATTTTGTTGTGCTGGTAGGCGTAGAGTTTCCAGCCGATAAAGGGAAAAACTAGACAGGATAGAAGTGCAATACAGATGATGATTTTTTTCATGGAAAGACCTCCTCTCTATTTTTAGTATATCCTAAATAGTAAACAAAATCAATTGTTTATGTGTTAATATAACAAAAAAAACATGCAAGTTTCCTTGCATGATAGTTGATATTATTTTCCAAGACAGAATTGGCTAAAGAGCTGGGTGATGAGTTCGTCTGGAGCGGCATCGCCTGTGATTTCTCCCAAAATCTGCCAACAACGTGTCAGGTCAACCTGTAACAAGTCAACAGGCATGCCCATTTCCAGCCCATCGTTGACAGCTTGTAGGCTTTGAACGGCTTGTTCAATCAGGGAAATGTGGCGGGAGTTGGAGAGGTAGGTGGCATCTTGCTCTACCAGACCAGCATTTTCAAAGAAGAGTTGGTTGATTTTTTCTTCAATTTGGTCGATATTCTGGTTTTTCAAGACGGAAATGCGGATGACATCTTCAGGCAGTTGGTCTGCTTCAATCTGCTCTTCCAGGTCGGTCTTGTTGAGCAGGACGATGCGGTTGGCCATATCGGAAATGGCTAGGAGATTGCGGTCTTGCTCGGTTAGGGGCTCAGATGCGTTGAGGACTAATAGGATGAGGTCGGCCTCCTCAAGGGCTTTTTTGGAACGTTCCACACCGATTTTTTCAACGATGTCATCTGTATCACGGATACCTGCTGTATCAATCAGCTTGAGGGGGACGCCTTTGATGTTGACGTATTCTTCGATAACGTCGCGTGTTGTTCCAGCGATGTCTGTAACGATGGCTTTTTCCTCGCGGAGAAGATTATTGAGCAGGCTGGATTTTCCGACATTGGGACGACCGATAATAGCGGTTGCGATGCCTTCACGCAGGATTTTTCCACGGCGGGCAGTGCGGAGGAGATTTTCTAGAAGAGCTTGGAACTGGAGGGTCTTCTCACGGACCAGCTCTGTCGTCGCCTCCTCCACGTCGTCGTATTCAGGGTAGTCGATGTTGACCTCGACCTGTGCCAGCGTGTTGAGGATTTCCTGGCGGGTGTCGTTGATGAGCTGGGAGAGGGAGCCGTCAAGCTGGCGGACGGCATTGTGCATGGCCTTGTCGGTCTTGGCGCGGATAACATCCATGACGGCTTCTGCCTGGGTCAAATCCACACGGCCGTTGAGGAAGGCCCGCTTGGTAAACTCGCCCGGCTCAGCCATTCGAGCCCCTTGGCGAATCAGGAGTTGGAGGATTTCGTTGGTAACGGCGATGCCTCCGTGGGTGTTAATCTCAATGACATCTTCGCGGGTGAAGGTGCGAGGGGAACGCATGGCTCCAATCATAACCTCATCAAGCACTTGCCCCGTCGCAGGATCAATGATATGACCGTAGTTGAGGCTGTGACTGGGTACAGTTGCTAGGTCTTTTCCTTTGAAAACCTTGCTGGCAATGGCAAAGGCATCCGTCCCAGACAGGCGGACAATTCCAATAGCTCCCTCTCCGAGAGGGGTAGAAATAGCGGTAATGGTGTCGAATTCTTTAGTTATCATATATCTTTCTTTCTAAAATCGTCTTATCTATTAGTGTATCATGGAATGATGAAAAAAGCACAGATGAGGGATGGGAATGCATGCTCACTAAATCAATTGTTTTTCTATTCCACTCTAGCTTAAAATATGATAAAATAAACCTACATAATCTTTGTATTTTTTAGGAGAGAGATATGAAACTTCTAAATAGATTTGCATATATATATATATATATCAAAGCGATTTAAAACTTTTTTTCAATTTCATAGTAAACAAAACCTGCCAGTCTTGGCAGGCTTTTTGCGTTGTCGAAAGGCTGGTGTCTAGATGACTTGGAAACAACTTATGCTAGACATACCAGTCTATGCACCAGAGCTCTTGGAAGAAATGAGAGCCATAGAGGAATACCAAACAGGCTTGCTGGAAAAACTAGAAAGACAGGACAATGCCTTGGAGTTGGAGGCTGTTTACCAAGTGGAACAAGCCCGCCTGACTGATATTGTTAAAGGCTATCTGGACATCAAGCGTAAGCCTGACCACTATGCTCAAGCCGAGCAGAAATTAGCAGATGCCCACGGTCAGTTAATCGGTTTCCGCAAACATCTTCTGAACTTGCTACAAAAAGTGAATGAAGATGACTTAAAAGATTTTCAAGTCAGTCTACGTTTACTACCTGGTCAACGGGAGCTGGTTGAGCCTCAAGCTGTTTATCAGACTAAAAAGCCAGCCAATGAAGTGCAGATGGAAGATGAACTCATTCGCCATTTGACTAGTGGAGAGAGTCAGTGGGTCTACCGTCCTGAACTCAATAGTGAAGAACTCCTTTGGGCAAACTTTTTCGCCAAGCTAGAAGCCAATAATGTCCGCCATTTAGCTGACTATCCTCTGACAGACCAAGAAAAACACCAAATCAAGAACCAACTCAACTTTGTCAATTTCTACGAAGCTGCCAAGTGGCTAGCGGGTGAGAATGGCATTGCCAAGGTCCAAGTCCAGCGGGAAGATGCTAGTCTGGGAACCATCCGACTAGAGGTCATCTGGCGGCACAATGTCGCAGGGGGTAAGTCCAGTTATGAGGTTGTCAACCAAGTTGTGACCGGTGGTGATGCTGCCAGACAAAGACGGGGTGATGTGACCCTCTTGATTAACGGCCTACCCATGATTCAAATTGAACTCAAGAGCCGTTCCCATCCCTATATGGATGCCTTTCGCCAGATTCGGAAATACGAGCAAGAAGGTCAGTTTAAGGGTATCTTTTCAAGCCTGCAGATGTTTGTTGTGTCCAACATCACGGAAACCCGCTACATCGCCGCTGCCAAAGAATCCAAACTCAACGACCGCTTCTTGACCAAGTGGGTAGACAAGCACAATCAAGCTCAACCCCATCTCTTTGACTTTGCCAGAGAGGTCCTTTCCATTCCCATGGCTCACCAATTGGTCATGCAATATTCGGTGATTGACGACGACAAAAAAGCCCTTATCCTGCTTCGTCCCTATCAAATTCATGCCATAGAAGCCATCAGAGAAGCTAGCCGTCTACGCCAGTCAGGCTATATATGGCACACGACTGGTTCTGGTAAGACCCTGACATCCTACAAGGTGGCACGCAATCTCCTGCAAATTCCATCTATTGAGAAGACCATTTTTGTCATAGATAGGACAGACCTTGACCAGCAGACCACCGCTGCCTTTCTATCCTACGCGGAAAATGACATGATAGATATTGACCAGACGGACGATACCCAGCACTTGTTGAAAAATCTGTCTTCAGAAGACCGCCGTGTCGTCGTCACCACTATCCAAAAACTCAATACCCTCCTGCGTCAATTTGAAGAGGGGTTTCATGAGAAATTCCACCAACGTGTTAAGAACCTAAATCTAGCCTTTGTTGTGGACGAATGCCACCGGGCTGTCACCCCAGAACGCCAACGGATTTTAGAGCAGTTCTTTGTTCATTCCCTCTGGTATGGCTTTACAGGAACCCCTATTTTCAAGGAAAACAAGCGAGAACAAAAAGGGGATTTGGCCCAGACAACAGAAGAACAGTATGGTCCGTGTCTTCATGAGTACACGGTCAAAGAAGCCATCCATGACCGAGCTGTTCTTGGTTTCCAAGTGGAATACCAGACCACCATGCCTGGCTGGGCTGAGGATGAAATCGAAGACGAGTTTTACGACGATGAACGGCACATGCTGACGGTGTTAGATGCCATTTTAAACAAATCCAAACGCAAACTCGGTTTCCAAAACGGAGTAGGGAAAACCTACGAGGGTCTATTGACTGTCAAGTCCATCGCCCGTGCCCAAGCCTACTATGACCTGATACAGGAAGTCAAGGCAGGACAGAAGAGTCTGACGATTTCGGAATCAGTCAAAAAAGTCTTGCCTGATTTTCCAAAAGTTGCCATCACCTACTCAGTATCTGAAAATGAAGAGTCTTCCTTTGCTAATCAAGACTACATGAGCAAGAGCTTGGAGGATTACAATGCCATGTTTGGTACGCATTTCACTCTGGCGACCCTTGGTTCCTATAATACTGACCTCAACGAACGCTTGGCTCGGAAAAAAGACAAGTATGCCTTCCGTGAGGAGCAGTTGGACTTGGTTATTGTAGTGGATCGCTTGCTGACGGGATTTGATGCTCCGTGCTTGTCTACCATTTTCATGGATAGACAGCCTATGAAACCCCAGCACATCATCCAAGCCTTTTCACGGACCAACCGTCTCTTTGACGAGGGCAAGAAGTTTGGACAAATCGTCACCTTCCAGACTCCAGAAGGCTTTAAGGAAAAGGTTGACGAGGCCCTCAGTCTTTACTCAAATGGCGGTGAGTTTGCGGTGCTGGCTCCGACTTGGTTGGAAGAAAAAGCCAAGTTTAAGGAAAAAGTTCAGCAGTTGCTGGCCATTGCCCCAAATCCTGAAATGGCGCCAGACCTGGATGCCAGCAGTGATGCCGAGTTGAAACGCTTTGCCAAGGCCTTTCAGGAATTTGACAAGCTCTTTGCCTCGGTGCAGGTCTATGCCGACTACGAGCAAGAGGATATTCTCAAGGAAATCGGGCTTAGTCTGGAGGATATTGAGAATTTTTCTGGACAATACCAAAATGTCATCGAAGAACTCCGCAGACGGCGGAAGGATGACGAGGGCATAGAAGATACGCCTTTTGATATTGAATACGAGCTGGAGTCTGTCCGTACGGATGAAATCAACTACCACTATATCATCTCTCTTATCCAAAACTTGATTGACAGTAAAAATCAAGTCATTCCTGATAAGGAGAAAAAGATGGTGGACAACTACATCGCCGACTTAGACAAGACCAATCCCAAACTATCCCAACTCATCTCAAAAATCTGGCAGGAAGCCCAGACCAATACTCAAGATTACAAGGGCCAATCCATCGCCCACAAGTTAGACGAGATGATTGACCTAACCATCCGTGAGCAAGTCGTATCCACCGCACGAGATTGGTGTGTTGGCGAAGACGAACTCCAGTTTATCGTGGACAACTACCGAGTCGGCAAGGACAAGCAAATTGGAGAAAAAGCCCTTGTTGATACCTACGACTATACAAGCTACAAGGAAAACAAGGGCGACCAAGCCCTCAACAAGCTCAAATACAAAAAAGCCCTCAAAGAGGACTATATGAATATGATTGCGGAAGAAATCCTGCCATTGAGGGGGAGGTAGGGTAGATGTATTTTGACGAAACCCTCCATTTGTCAAAATATCCCCTAAGATTTATTTTCTATTTGCTCAAAACAGCCATTTTGTCAAAATAGAATGAAAAACATGAGTCTATTTTATCAAAATCAGCATTTTGTCAAAATAGGATTGAATAATTGAGAGCTATTTCAATAAAATGCGGTATTTGAGAGAAATGAAAATAGAAAGGAGAAGGGAATGGCAGAAAATATTCTAATTTTAGGAAATGGTTTTGACCTTGCGATGGGGAGAAAGACTAGCTATGGAGATTTTTTGAAATTTTCAAGGTCTCTTAGTGTTTTGAAAAACTATGTTTTAAAAGATACAAATGATTACTCATTGGAAAATGTAAACCAAAACTATCAAAGGGTACTAACAAGCATTTCAAAAGCCTTAGATGAGATAAAATCGGAATTCTCAGACAAAGAGTATGAGAAAATTTTGAGCTTAAGTAATAATAAAAAATTCTATTTGATGTCAGATTATCTTTACTACGAGGGGCAAAACAGTTTATCGATAGACATTCTGGATTATTCGTTACTCAATGACCAAATAGCTAATACTATACTCAGTCAAGGAGTGGTGTCTGTAAAAAATTCTGTAAAGACTTCACAATTATATTTTGATGTCGAATTAATTGCAGAGATATTGTCAAATGTAGAAAAAAAGGATTTTGAATGGTTGTTCAGATTATCAGATAATATCTATATTCGCTTTCTTGAAGAAAATAAAGATAAACTAGGTAAAAATTGGTCAAATATTGAACATGCTATTTCATCACTTGCAGAGGCAATAGCGGAGCTTAAACATAATGCATCCATTTTAACAGATGTGTTGGCGGAAGAATATATTACTCAAAGGAACTTTAAACTAGAGAGTATGAAATCAAATTTTGCTGATAGTGTAAATCATATGGCAATATGTTATGTTTTGGATTTATTGAAAAGTGAGTCTTTTTCTCAAAGTTCAAAGTTATCCGTACTTCATCACCTTGATGCTATTAACGAATTTATGATTTCTGAATTAGAGAAAATAACAGATTACTTGGAATTTTATCTAACCTATTTGGATAAGATTGATTTTGAAATTCAAAAGATTAGACCTGCTTCAACAGCATTGGATGCTATTCAAAATATTGAAAAATCTAAAGTTATTACTTTTAATTATACCAATACTGCTAGTGAAATGTTGGGTGTAACCGATGAAAATACTCACTTTATTCATGGAAGATGTCAATTCAATCGATCTGATGATGACATCAATACCATGGTATTCGGTATTGAAGATAAGGAAGCAGAAACTGAAAATATCCATCAAGATTTAATTCCATTTCAGAAATTCTATCAACGGGCTGTTAAAGAAACAGGAAGCAAGTTTGAGAATTTTTTTGAAAATACTTTAGAGTTTAGTGACGATTGGGTGTATTCGGCTAGTAAAAATATTATCATCTTTGGTCATTCCGTAGATCCTCTTGATAAGGAAATTTTTAAAGCCTGTTTTGATTTAGCCCATGAAGGGGGCTATGCTTACAAGTTCATATTTACTTTCCTTGACGAGGTCACGAAACGAAATATTGTTAAAAATCTAGCAATTATTTTAGGAAAAAGAAAGTTAGTAGAGTTAACTGGTAGAGGAAATATTGTATTTGTGAAAAGTTATGATATAGATCAGATGAGAAAGGAGTTATTAAATTAAATGAAAACAAACAATAATATCCCAGCCTATCGTTTTCAAGGCTACACTGATGCTTGGGATCTGCGGAAGTTGGGGGAAATTTTTCAAGTTAGCTCAGGACAGACTCCATCAAGGCAAGACGAAGAAAATTTCTCTTCGCCAGATGTACCTTGGGTAAAAACACTGGACTTAACCAATTCAGCAATTCTAGAATCTGAAGAATTCATTTCTAATAAGGCTAGTCAAAAACTAAAGCTATTTCCAAATGGGACAGTTCTTATAGCTATGTATGGAGGTATAAATCAAATAGGTAGAACAGGACTACTAACTTTTCCGTCAACTATTAACCAAGCAATTTCAGCATTGCCGCCGAGTGATGAGATTTTACCTTACTATCTAATCTATCATCTCAATTCAAAAATTGGAGTATGGAGGAGTTTGGCAGCAAGTAGTCGGAAAGACCCGAATATAACAAAGACAGATGTTGAGAATTTCAAGATATCTTTCCCAGCTCTCCCCGAACAAGAAGCCATCGGTACTTTCTTCTCCACCCTCGACCAACAAATCACCCTTCATCAGCGTAAGTTGGACACGCTCAAGGAGCAGAAGAAGACCTATCTCAAACTCCTCTTTCCAGCCAAGGGACAAACCAAACCAGCTCTCCGCTTCCAAGGCTTTGAAGACGACTGGGAAGAAGTGAAGTTGGGGGAGGTTTTGAAAGAACGGAATGTTCAGCAATTACCACAAGAAGATACTCCTTTAGTTTCGTTTACAGTTGAGAACGGTGTTACTCCAAAAACTGATAGATATGATAGAGAGTTTTTGGTTCGAACAGGGGATAAAAAATATAAGTACACGGAGCTAGATGATATTGTATATAATCCAGCAAATTTAAAGTTTGGTGCAATTTCACGAAATAAATTTGGTAAAGCAGTCTTTTCACCAATATATGTAACTTTAGTGGTAAATAAGAGTAAGGTGTTCGCTAATTTTATTGAAGGAATAGTGACTAAAAGAGATTTCATACAGGAAGCACTTCAATTTCAAGAGGGAACAGTATATGAAAGGATGGCTGTAAAGGTATCTGATTTTCTTTTGATGAAAATCTCCCTCCCCACCCTCCCTGAACAGGAAGCTATCGGCACTTTCTTCCAAACCCTCGATCAAGAGATTGCTCAGGTAGAGGATAAGCTGGCTAGCTTGAAAGAGATGAAAAAGACGCTACTCCGTAAATTATTTGTATAACAGAAAAGGAATTAAAATGAACAATTCAAACAACTCTCAATCCCTTTACCAGTCCCTTTGGAATGCGGCGGATATTCTCCGTGGCAAGATGGACGCTAATGAATACAAGTCCTACCTTTTGGGCTTGATTTTCTACAAATACCTATCAGATAAGTTACTTTTGACAGTGTGTGACAACCTTGATGAATCCTTTGATAGTTTGTCACAGGCTCAAAGACTTTATGAAGAAAATTTTGCGGATCCAGATGTTAAGGAAGATTTGTTAGATGTCCTTGATGATGAGCTAGGTTACTTTATCGAGCCTGGTCTGACCTTTACGGCCTTGGTGGCAAAAGTCCACACCAGCAACTTCCAGTTGGAAGATTTGGCACAGGGCTTTCGTGATATTGAGCAGTCCAACGAGATTTTTGAAAACCTTTTTGAAGACATAGACCTCTACTCTAAAAAGCTAGGGCCAACACCGCAAAAGCAGAATCAGGTCATTTCAGCCCTCATCAAAGAACTCCATGAACTCAACCTCAGTAACCATGATGGAGATGTCTTGGGAGATGCCTATGAATACCTAATTAGTCAGTTTGCCAGCGACTCTGGTAAGAAAGCAGGGGAGTTCTATACACCTCAAGCCGTTTCCCACCTCATGACCCAGATTGTCTTTCTTGGACGGGAACATCAAAAGGGCATGACCCTCTATGACCCAACCATGGGGTCAGGCTCCCTCCTTCTTAACGCCAAACGTTACAGCAAAGAGGCTTCGACCGTTTCCTACTTCGGTCAGGAGATTAACACCTCGACCTACAACCTGGCCCGCATGAACATGATGCTCCACGGGGTTGCTATTGAGAACCAAAAACTTCATGTTGGTGATACCCTTGATGCGGACTGGCCAACGACTGAGCCGACAGACTTTGACGGGGTGCTCATGAACCCACCTTATTCTCAGAAGTGGAGTGGGGATGCTGGCTTCCTGCAAGATGCACGTTTCTCTAGCTATGGAGTATTAGCACCTAAGTCTAAGGCCGACTTCGCCTTCCTTCTTCATGGTTTCTACCACCTCAAGCATTCAGGTGTCATGGCCATTGATCTCCCTCACGGGGTTCTCTTTAGGGGAAATGCAGAGCAGAAAATTCGTCAGCATCTCCTAGAAGAAGGAGCCATTGACACCGTGATTGGACTGCCAGCCAACATCTTCTACAATACCTCCATTCCAACGACTGTCATCATTCTCAAGAAAAACCGCACCAGTAAAGATGTTCTCTTTATCGATGCTTCTAAAGAATTTGACAAGGGCAAAAACCAAAATATCATGACCGATGACCATATCGCCAAGATTTTGAAAGCTTATCAAGACCGGCAAGATGTGGACAAGTTTGCCCACCTAGCTAGCTTTGAAGAGATTGTGGAAAATGACTACAACCTCAACATCCCTCGCTATGTTGATACCTTTGAGGAAGAGCCAGTTGTTCCACTAACAGAGCTTGCGGATAAGCTTGCTCAAACTGATAAGGAAATCGCAGAAACCACAGCCCAACTTGAAAGCATGCTTGGTCAGCTAGTCGGTACCACACCAGAAGCACAGGCAGAGCTGACGGCCTTCTTGGAGAAGTTGAAATAAGTAGCAAAAAAACTGGTTCCTAAGAGCCAGTTTTTTGCTTATCATGTTCAACCGCTAAAGAATAATGCTTGCTGACCTCGGTGTAGTAGCTGACGACCAAACCAGACAGGCTCCCCAAAAAGAGAATGCCGTAAATAGCTAAGATAATGCTGATAGTCCGTCCAAATGTAGTAGTGACCAGCAAATCTCCATAACCAACAGTCGTCGCTGTGACAAAGCTGTACCAGAGACTGTCCCCATAGCTAGTAAAGTCAGGCTCCAACCAGAGCAGTAATCCAGCTGCTAGAAAGATAAAACTGAAAAAGGAAGTGAGAAAAGTGGCGAAGCCAGTCACTCTCAAAATATGCCAAATAATGCGAAGGCGGTGGATTTGTTTCTTATTTTGTATCATTTTTTCTGCTTTCTGCAATATAATCTAATTTACTCTGCCGACTGCGTTTCTTAAACAAAGCCTCGGCAGACATAGCTTCCTGCTTACTAGTAAAGGCTTCCTGATAGAGCAGGCTGACAGGCAAGCGTCCGCGGGTGTACTTGGCCCCTTTCCCACGATTATGGGTAGCAAGCCGTTTCTCCACATCAGTCGTATAGCCAGTATAAAGACTCCCGTCGGCACATTCCAAAACATACAAGTAGGCCTTATTTTCCATAATAAATCTCACGAATGGCAGGAGTATAGTCGCCGTTTTCCTCATGGACAACCAGAGGTGGTAGGATGTGCAGACCGTCCACCGAGCCGTCCTTGATAGCCTCAATCAGCAACATATTGGCCCCCTTGCTGGCCTTGGGATAGACAAACTGGATGCATTTGGGAGCAAGTTTGTAGGTTCTTAGTGTGTCCAAAATATCTAAAAATCGATCGGGCCTGTGGACCATGGCCAAGCGACCATTGGACTTGAGCACCTGTTGGGCCACCTGACAAATACTGTCTAGGTTGGTCGCAATCTCGTGTCTGGCTAGGAGAAAATGCTCGCTTTCATTGAGATTTGACTGCTCATCGACTTTAAAATAAGGTGGATTGCAGAGTATTAAATCAACCTTGGACCGCAGAGCATACTGGGGCAGATTTGCCAAGTCGTCATTGATGACCGAAAGCTGTTCCTCCAGACCGTTGAGGGCGATGGAACGGCGGTTCATATCCGACAAGCGTTCCTGTAATTCAACCTGAATAATCTGTGCCTTGGTGCGTGTAGAGGCAAAGAGGCCAACCGCCCCATTCCCACTACAAAGATCGACAATCAGCCCCTTCTGAGCAGGCATTTTTGGAAACCGCGAAAGAAGAACGCTGTCAATCGAGTAGCTAAATACCTCCCGATTTTGAATAATCTGAACATCTGTCGAGAAGAGCTGATCAATCCGCTCTCCGTCTAGTAAATCAATTTTTTGCATAGGTTTATTATACCATCTTTGAATGAAAATCACTGTTTATTTTGAATGAAAAGAGAGCGGATACCCCGCTCTCAATTCTTAAATAAAAAATTCTACACAAGCCCCAACAAGCAAGAATGCGATGCAGAGATAGATTTGCCAATTTGCCCTCAACATCCATTCTTTAGACCAAAAGGCACTACGGGCAGTACCGACGAAAGCAAAAAGCAAGAGCCCAAGCCAGAGGCTAGGTCCCTTGTCCAACCATTCTCCAATGCTACCAAGCAACAACAATATCATCAAATAAAAGTTCAAACTTCGATAAAATTCTTTATTAAATTCCTTAAACATATAAAATCCTCACAGTACAAAGAAGGAAATGATTGTCCAACTAGCAATCAATCCAATTGTCAGATAAATCTGCCATGTTTTTTTAATCCAGCTGCGTGGTTTAAAGAATGCCAGATAGCCGACATAAAGTCCCAAGGCAAATTGGATGAAATCGAACACCCCAAAGATTCCCTTTGTAACTACGAAACTAAAGGTCACTAAACAAAGTAGGGAAAAGTAAAATTCCCAGGTCCGATAGAATGCTTTATTGAATTTCCTAGACATAGTAAACTCCTTCTACTTACCCAAAATAAATCTCAGATAAACAATCACCACAATCGATCCGATATAGAAGATGTAGCCCATGCGAGTGAGTTCCTTTTCTTCCTTGAAGAAGAATACCCGAATGGCATTGATAAAAATAATCAGACAGGCTAGTAGGCTATACCATGCAGGAGTTTGGGAAGTATCTAGCAAAATGTCTGACAGAAAAAAACACGTCCAAAAAATCATAGAATAGAAGGCACTATACCGATAGAAATGCTTGTTAAACTGGAATTTCATAACAATCACCTCTCCTTCTTTTATTATATAAAATAAATTATAGGTTTAAAAGTATTTATTGGTAAGTCCAAACTAGTCTAGTTATAAAGAAAAACTATAACAAGGCTCCCTATTTTTCTATAAGTATTTTTTGAGGTTTTTCACATCATATCGTTCATTTCATGCTAGACTAGATAGTAGTTAGAATGGAGAAATGGTTATGACAGATTATAAGATTGATACGATATTAGCACATACAGGCATCAATACTGATGAAAAAACAGGGGCCTTGATTTCCCCTATCCACCTTTCGACCACTTACCAGCATCCAGAATTTGGTCAATCAACTGGCTTCGACTACACACGAACAAAAAATCCTACTAGAGCTAGCTTGGAAAAGACCTTAGCTGCCATCGAAAAGGCTGATTATGCCCTAGTGACCAGCTCGGGTATGGCTGCTTTGGTCTTGCTCTTTAACGGTTTCCCGGTCGGTAGTCAAGTTGTAGCGGCGCGTGATTTGTATGGTGGCTCTTTCCGCTGGTTCAACGAGCAGGAGCAGTTGGGCCGCTTTAGTTTCACCTATGCCAATTCAGAAGAGGATTTGTTGGCTGCCATCACGGATCAGACAGACTATGTTTTCCTCGAAACACCGACCAATCCACTCATGGTAGAGTTTGACATTGCCAAGGTTTCGGCTGTCGCCCATGCCAAAGGTGCCAAGGTAATTGTCGATAACACTTTTTATAGCCCTATTTATCAAAATCCTCTCTTGCTTGGTGCCGATGTTGTCTTGCACTCAGCTACCAAGTATCTGTCAGGGCATAATGATGTCCTAGCTGGCGTGCTCATGACCAATGACCAGGCCCTCTATGATAAGCTCTTCTATGACCAAAATACAACAGGTCCAACCCTTTCGCCACTAGATGCCTACCTGCTTATGCGTGGTCTGAAAACCCTCTCGCTGCGCATGGAACGAGCAACACAAAATGCACAGAAAATTGTAGCGTATTTGGAGAATAGCCCAGCAGTCAAGCAGGTTTATTATACAGGCAAAGGGGGCATGATATCTGTGAAAGTTCTAGATGAAAGCCGCATTCCTCATATTCTTAATACCTTGCAAGTCTTTACATTTGCAGAAAGTTTGGGAGGAGTGGAAAGTTTGATAACCTACCCAGCTACCCAAACCCACGCAGATATTCCAGCTGAAACCCGTCATTCTTACGGTTTGACAGATGATTTGCTTCGTTTGTCAATTGGTATTGAGGATGCGGAAGACTTGATTGTAGATTTGAAAACAGCCTTGGAGGGATAAGAGATGACCCAGTATGATTTTACAACAAGACCTGATCGATTGAGTCACCATTCAGAGAAGTGGAAGACGAGTGAACAGGATCAAGAACTCTTACAACTTTGGGTTGCAGATATGGATTTCGAACCTCTGCCCGAAATTCGCTCTGCCATTCGCCAGTATGCGGACCAACATATCTTTGGCTATCCCTATGCTAGTGATTCCCTCTTTCAATCTATCATTGACTGGGAAAAAGACCAACACGGCTATGAGGTTGGAAGAGAAAGTATCGTTTTAATTGAAGGAGTGGTACCAGCCCTCTCGGTAGCTATCCAGGCTCTTACTGAGGAGGGAGATGCCGTTCTCATCAATACACCTGTCTATCCTCCTTTTGCCCGCACGGTAAAATTAAACAATCGTCAGTTGGTAACCAATTCCTTGCGCGTGGAAAAAGACCAGTTCCAAATTGATTTTGAGCAACTAGAGCGTGACCTTGTGGAACAGGAAGTAAAACTCTACATTTTCTGTAATCCACATAACCCAGGTGGTCGGGTTTGGACCAAGGAAGAAGTGGAAAAAATTGGCCAACTCTGTCGGAAGCATAAGGTAGTGTTGGTTTCAGATGAAATTCATCAAGATCTGACGCTTTATGGAAATAAGCACTACAGTTTCAATACGGTGGACACAGATTTTAAAGATTTTTCGATTATTCTATCTTCTGCCACTAAGACATTTAATATTGCTGGTACCAAAAATAGCTTTGCAATCATTGAAAATCCAGACTTGAGAAAGGTTTTCACGAGGAGACAGTTGGTCAATAACCAACATGAAATACCAGCCATTGGTCTTATAACGACTGAAACAGCCTTTCGCTACGGTCGACCTTGGTTAGCAGAATTGAAAACAGTACTTGAGAAAAACATTGACTTTGTGTCGGACTATCTGACCCAACATACCAAGATAAAGGTCTTGAAACCACAAGGGACTTATCTGGTTTGGCTAGATTTCTCAGCTTACGATGTGGAACATGTTGAAATCCATCGAAAATTAAGAGAAGAGGCAAAAGTTGTCTTAAACGATGGACAAACATTTGGCAAAGAGGGTATTAAACATGCCCGCCTCAACGCAGCCGCACCATTTGAAACCATCAAAGAAGCTTGTCAACGAATCGCAAGTGTGTTTGGATAAAAAACAAGGATTAGGTGTTCGAATTTGATCACCTAATCCTTGTTTTTTAGTGTCTTCCTAAAATCTCTTGGACTCATATGGAAATAGTTTTTGAAGGCTGAACTGAAAGTGAGAGGGTCTTGGTAGCCAACTGAATAGGCAATTTCGGTAATGTTTCTTGTTGGATCTTCTAATAATTGACAGGAGCGTTTCATTTTGATTTGAAGAATGTAATCTTTGATGGCATAACCAGTTTCTTGTTTAAAAATTTTGTATAGGTAACTACGACTTAGTGCTAAATGGTCTGCAATTTCGTTTACTTTTATTGGGCTATTGTATTGAGAATGAATGAGTTTTATTGCGTGGTGGACGTAATTCTTGGCGAGAGTAGAGGATTCTTTCAATGACTCATTTGGAAACTCTTGTACTAGCGCTGCAAGCAATTGGTTTAAATGACCGATTAGAATAAGTTCAGTAATCATTGGTAGGGATTGAACCTCTGTTTGATTGATATCGATCATTTTTTTTAATATTTCTGACTCAAGATGTGAATGCAAGAAATATTTTTCTAGGAGTCGGGTCTGAGAAAGAATTGTCTCAGCTCTAGAACCACTGAAACCCACCCAAGTATAAGTCCAGGGCTCATTCTCATCAGCTTGATAAAAAATTGATTGATTTTTGGGGAGTACAAATAAATCCCCTGCTTGTAAATTGGTAGTTTCTCCATCAATGGTTATTTTCCCTTTTCCATTCGTAATAAAATGAAGAACATAGTTTTCCCGAATGGTAGGTCCAAAGTAATAGCCACTGTCACATTGTTCGGCTCCATAATGGTCAACGTTTAAGTCAAAATTATGACTATCAAATTCATTATAGATATTCAGAATATTCATTTCAATCCTCCTAGGAAACATTATACCATGTTTTAAAAACAAAAGATTATTAAGTAAAGCGTTTTCATTTTATATAATATGGTATGTAAAAGAGATAGGAGACGTGAATATGATTCAATACTTAGAAGAAAATCGCCTCTTCCACCTACAAACGAGAGAGTTTTCATACATTATTCAGATCTTGGAAACAGGGGATGTGGTTCATAGATATTTCGGAAAAAAGATTAAACATTTTAGTCCGGGAAACAAAATCACATATCTAGATCGTTCTTTTTCACCAAGTCCAATTTCTGGCAACAGAACCTATTCAATGGATACCTTGCAACAGGAGTATTCTAGTAATGGCTTAGGTGATTTTCGAACATCGGCTCTTGAGTTGAGAAATGAGTTTGGAGTTGCTCTGGATCTGAAATATAAGACACACCGCATTCAAAAAGGGAAACCAATATTAGAAGGTCTTCCTTCAAGTTTTGGCAGTGAGAAAGATGTGGAGAGTTTGGAGATTGATCTATATGATCAGTTGACTGATATCACCATAACCTTGCAATACAGTATTTTTGAGAATTCAAATTACCTCAGTCGATCTGCGAGGATTCAAACTGGTCGGTATGCTACAAAAATTGAAAAGGCTTTGTCATTTACCTTAGATGTTCCACATAAAGATTTTACAGTCCATAGCTTAGCTGGACGCTATGGTTATGAGAAAGAGTGGACACAAACTCCTTTAACCAAAGGCAAATTTTCTATTGGGAGTATTCGTGGAGCCTCAAGTCATTCAAAAACACCTTTCCTAGCGCTGGCGGATCCAGCAGCAACCGAGGATTGTGGCCATGTCTATGTTGCTCAATTAGTTTATAGTGGAAATTTCGCTGGATTTGTTGAGGTAACACCACTAGAGACATGTCGTTGGGGTATGGGATTAAATGATGAACAATTTAGTTGGGAGTTAAGCAATCATTCTAGTTTCCAGACACCTGAAGTACTCTTATCATTCACTGATAAAGGCTTGACGGGAATGACACAAGACAGTCATGAGTTCATCAAAAATCATCTTGTAACTCCGAAGTTTAGTCATCAAGAACGACCAATTCTCATTAACAACTGGGAAGGAACTTATTTTGACTTTACTGAAGATAAGATTGTAGAACTGGCTAAAACGGCTAGCAAAGTAGGAGTCGAACTCTTTGTACTGGATGACGGCTGGTTTGGAAAACGAAATAATGATGAGAGTTCATTAGGCGATTGGAAAGTCAATTTGGAGAAATTGCCAAATGGCTTAAATGGTCTAGCAGAAAGAATCAACCAACTTGGTATGAAATTTGGTCTGTGGTTTGAACCGGAAATGATTTCAGTTGATAGTGAGCTTTATAGGAAACATCCAGACTGGGCCATTCAAATTGACGGTAGACAACCAATTTACAGTCGTGAGCAACTGGTCTTGGATTTAACTAAGTCAGAAGTTTGTGATTATATTATTGATTCGGTTTCAAGCATATTGGAATCAGCTCCGATCAGCTATGTAAAATGGGATATGAATCGGAATATCACAAGTATGTCTCCAGCCTATGCAAATCATCAACGATTTGAATTTCATCATCGCTATATCTTAGGACTCTATCGGGTATTGGATACCTTGACCAAGCGATTCCCAACTATCCTGTTTGAATCTTGTGCTGGTGGTGGTGGTCGAAACGATTTAGGCTTGCTCTACTATATGCCACAAGCTTGGGCTAGTGATAATACAGATGCGATTGGTCGACTTTCCATTCAAGAAGGAACTAGTTTGATTTTACCTGCCTCTTCTATGGGAGCTCATGTGTCAGCTGTTCCAAACCACCAAGTTGGTCGAATAACACCGCTTGCAACTCGCGGTAATGTGGCCATGATGGGAGGAGCCTTTGGATACGAGCTGGATGTCACCAAGCTTGATCAGGAAGAACTAGAAGAGATTCGTCAGCAAGTTCAAACCTACAAGACTATTCGCGGAACCATTCAAGAAGGCTTGCTTTATCGCTTGAAAAAAACAAGCAATACATGGGCTGCAAACTATGTGAACAAAGATAAAAGTCAAGCAGTATTTACATTTGTTAAGATACTGGCTCAATCAGAAGCTCCGCTTTTACAAGTTCAATTAAAAGGACTTGACCCAGATGCCCTTTACGAATGCCCACAATTAGGTGAGACATTCTATGGGGATGAATTGATGAACATTGGTCTTACAATGCCACATGTTCAAAAAGATTATTATAGTGTACAATATATTTTTAACAAAATCTAGGAGGATTTTATAATGAAAATGAAAACATTTTTAAAATGTGCATCGGTTTGTGCTTTTGCCAGCTTTTTGGTTGCTTGTGGGAATGCAAGTAGTAGCGATAAGGTAGAAATAGAATATTTCTCACAAAAACCTGAAATGCAGGCTACTCTTCAGGAAATTATTGATGAATTTGAAAAAGAAAATCCTACGATTGATGTTAAATTTTCAAATGTACCAGATGCAGGAACTGTTTTGAAAACCCGTATGGCCAACAATGAAGCGCCAGATGTGATTAACATTTATCCACAAAATGCGGACTTCAAAGCATACGCGGCGGATGGTCGTTTCCTAGAAATTGGAGATGATGCAGGTCTCAGTCATCTAAAAGAAGGTGCTGTAACGCCATATCTTGTTAATGAAAAAAATTACACCCTTCCTTTGACAGCAAATGCCTATGGTATTTACTATAATAAAGATAAGTTCAAAGAATTGGGTCTCGAAGTTCCAACTACCTATACAGAATTTGTGGCTTTGGTAGACAAAATCAAGGCTGATGGCAGTGCAGCACCGTTTGCTCTTTCATTGAACGATGCTTGGTCATTGAACGGATATCATCAGTTAGCTTGGGTAACTGTTGCGGGTGGATTTGATGGCGCAGAAGATATTCTAATCCGCAGTGCAAAGGGAGCAATTCAAGATGATGCTACAACAAAAGCAGTTCTAGAACGCTTACAACTGTTGACAGATAATGGACAAAAAGGGGCAACTGGTGCGCTTTATGCAGATGCGGTGGCAGCCTTTGCAGCAGGAGATGCTCTCATGCTTCCACAAGGTACTTGGGCAGCTACAGCTGTAAACCAACAAGAACCAGAATTTGAATATGGTATGTTTACCTTCCCTGGTGATAAAGAAGGTGGTGACTATACCATTGGTGCAGCTGACCTTGCTCTATCAGTATCGGCTGAGTCAGAGCACCCAGAAGAGTCTAAAAAATTCCTAGAATACCTCTCTCGTCCAGAAGTAATGCAAAAATACTATGATGTAGATGGTTCTCCAACCTCTGTTGAAGGTGTAGATACAGAAGGTAAGTTTGAAGAAACAGCCGGAGTGACACAATATGCCTTTACTGATAAACACGTAGTTTGGTTGCAATCTGAATGGGAATCAGAGGAAGAATTCTGGAATATTACAGTAGAAGCAGTGAAAAATCCAAATTCTACAGAATTAGTTAAGAAACTAAATGCATTCTTTGATCCGATGAAAAAATAAGACAAGAAAACTATAAGGAGGGCTAGATTAGCCTAGCTCTTCTTTATAGTTGCTTAGGGTTGGTTTGAAAATCCCCTAACTACTCCATTCAAACTGACCCTAAGCAACTATATTTTAGAAAAAAGGAGTACCATGATGAATCAAAAAGGTTTTATTGCCAAATATTGGCCCTATCTATTTGTTGCCATACCAATTGGCCTACAGTTAATCTTTTTCTTCTATCCCCTATTTACAGGTATCTATTATAGCTTGACGGATTGGAATGGATTGACATCTGATTTCAAACTAATCGGTATTCAGAATTACTTAGATATTTTAAAAAATCCTGATTTTTATACGTCTATGACTTTTACCATTATCTTCACCATTGGTTTGGTCATTGGAGAAATAGTTATCGGAATCTGGTTGGCTACCTTGCTTAATCGTAAGATAAAGGCGGTTGGTTTCTTTAGAACATGGTATTTCTTCCCTGCGGTACTTTCAACCGTTACTTTAGGCTTGATTTTTGTTCAATTATTCAACTATGGTTTTACACAGATTGGAGAAATCCTCCGTATCGATTGGTTGATGGAAAACTTGTTGGTACAGGAGAATACTGTTATCCCAGCAGTGATTTTTGTGGCACTATGGCAAGGTTTGGCTATGCCAGTTATCATTTTCTTATCAGGTTTACAGAGTATTCCAGAAGATGTGAAAGAAGCAGCTGCAATCGATGGAGCTACTCGTTCTCAACAATTTTTCAATATTGAACTTCCGTTCTTATTACCATCTATCAGTATGGTTTTCATCTTGGCAATGAAGTCAGGTTTGACAGCATTTGACCTTATCTTTGCACTGACAAGTGGTGGCCCAGATGGCAAGACAGAATCACTTGGTTTACTAGTCTATAACTATGCCTTTGTTGATAATAAGTTTTCGTATGCGAATGCTTTAGCGGTGGTCCTCTTTATCTTTATCATTGTGATTTCATTGATTCAGATGAGAATTTCGAAGAAATTTGAAGTATAGGAGAGTAAATATGAACAAGCACAAACAGAAAAATTGGTGGGTTTACTTAGTTCTCTTTAGTGGGATATTGTTCATGTTTATTCCACTATTGGTAACCATTATCAGTTCTTTTAAACCAACAAAGGAAATTACAGGAAATTTCTTTGGTTTGCCACAAGAGTTTACATTGAGCAACTATGAACGCCTGTTTAATGATGGGATTGTACAATATTTTGGTAATTCAGCCTTGATTACGATTGTAGCAATTGGCTTGATTCTACTTGTTATTCCAATGGCAGCTTTCGCCGTAGCCCGTCAAATGAAACGCCAGACAGTGTTTAACTTTATCTACTTTTTCTTGATTATTGGGATTTTTGTACCTTTCCAAGTGATTATGCTCCCAATGACCAAATTAATGTCAAGCCTTGGTTTGAACAATATTGTCGGTTTGATTATTCTATATTTGACCTATGCAGTTCCTCAGGCCCTCTTCCTCTATGTTGGCTATATTAAGACCATTGTTCCTGAAGAAATGGATGAGGCGGCAGCTATTGACGGTTGTGATAAATTTACTATGTATTGGAAAATCATTTTCCCACTCATGAAACCTATGCATGCAACCGTTTTGATTATCAATGCCCTCTGGGTCTGGAACGATTTCCTCTTGCCTTTACTAGTATTGAACCGTGATCAAAGCATGTGGACCTTGCCACTTTTCCAATACAATTACCAAGGTATGTATTTTAGTGACTATGGTCCATCATTTGCCTCCTATGTGGTGGGGATTATCCCAATCTTATTGGTATACCTTGTCTTCCAGAAACATATTATTTCAGGTATGACAAGTGGTTCTGTCAAATAATTACAAAGGTTGACTTGTTCAACCTTTTCTAAAAAACACAAAAGAAAAGGCTTACAAAGGAGAGTGTCAATGAAAATTAAAAACCAAGCTATGTTAATTACCTATTCGGATAGTTTAGGCAAGAATCTCAAGGATTTGAAAAAAGTTCTAGAGGGACCGTTAAAGGATGTTGTGGGAGGTATCCATATTCTGCCGTTTTTCCCATCATCAGGTGACCGTGGGTTTGCACCAATGGATTATACAAAGGTAGATCCTGCATTTGGAGACTGGTCAGATATTGAAGCATTGAGTAAGGACTACTATCTGATGTTCGATTTTATGATCAATCATATTTCTGCAAAATCTCCATATTTCCTTGATTTTCTTGAAAAGAAAGATGAATCAGCTTATGCGGATTTGTTTATTCGCTATAAAAACTTTTGGCCAAATGGTGAGCCAACGCAAGAAGATGTTGATTTAATCTATAAGCGTAAACCTCGTGCTCCATATCGAATTGCAACATTCGCTGATGGTAGTGAGGAGAAGGTATGGTGTACCTTTGATGAGCAACAGATTGACTTGGATGTGACTACAGAGACAACACGCCGGTTCATCCAAGAAAATTTGGAACAGTTGGCAGAGCATGGTGCTTCGATTATTCGTTTGGACGCCTTTGCTTATGCCAATAAAAAAATCGGAACCAACTGTTTCTTTGTGGAGCCTGATATTTGGGAAATGCTCCATTTTCCACGTCAGTTATTGGCGCCAAAAGATGTGGAAATCTTACCAGAAATTCATGAACACTATACCATTCAGCAGAAAATTGCCGAGCAAGATTATTATGTTTATGACTTTGCCTTGCCAATGCTGGTTCTCCACGCTTTGTATTCCGGTCATGTCAATCGTCTGGTACACTGGATGGAGATTTGCCCTCGCAAGCAATTTACAACTCTTGATACACATGATGGAATCGGTGTTGTGGATGTTAAGGATTTGCTGACGGATGAGGAGACGGAGGAAACGCGTGAAGCCTTGTATGCACAAGGTGCCAATGTCAAGAAAATTTATAGTACCGAAGCCTATAATAATTTGGATATTTATCAAATTAACTGTACTTATTATTCTGCCCTTGGCAATAACGATCAAGCTTACCTATTAGCGCGTGTTCTCCAATGTTTTGCACCAGGTATTCCACAAATTTACTATGTTGGTTTGCTAGCAGGCGAAAATGATATTGAACTTTTAGAATCAAGCAAGGAAGGCCGCAATATCAATCGCCATTACTATGATTTAGAAGAAATTGAGCAGGAAGTGCAACGTCCTGTGGTACAATCCTTGTTCAAACTCCTTAAATTCCGCAATACAAGTCCAGCTTTCGACGGAGAGTTCTCCGTTAAGATGCTGGATGAAACAAGTATGGAAATTTTCTGGGATAATCAAGATGCAGGGGTGTCTGCTCGCCTAACAGCTAACCTAAAAGAAAAATCCTTTGAAATTGTTGAAATTGAAGAGGGCAAAATGACCACAATTGAGTTATAATATGATTATATAGAAAGAGGGGGATTCCTCTTTTTCTTGCTTAAATAAGATTGTGCAGAAAGGATCAATCAAATGTCAGAAATACAAAAAACAGATTGGTGGAAGAAGTCCGTCATTTACCAAATTTATCCTCGTAGCTTTCAAGATTCAAATGGAGATGGAGTAGGGGATATTCGAGGGATTATCAGCCGATTAGATTATCTTCACGAGCTAGGAATTGATGCTATTTGGCTCAGTCCTGTTTATCAGTCCCCCATGGATGACAATGGTTACGACATCAGTGACTACCAGGGAATTGCTCCCGAATTTGGGACCATGGAAGATATGGAAGAGCTGATTGCAGAAGGCCATAAGCGTAATATTAAAATAATCATGGATTTGGTGCTCAATCATACCTCGGATGAACACTTCTGGTTTCAAGAAGCCCTCAAAGGTCCAGATAATCCTTATTATGACTATTATGTTTGGGCTGATGAACCGAATGAATTACGCTCGACCTTCTCAGGCTCTGCTTGGGAATACGTTCCACATCTGAACAAATACTACCTCCACCAATTCTCTGTTAAGCAACCAGATCTGAACTGGAAAAATCCTGCTCTGAAACAAGAAATCTGGGACATGATCAATTTTTGGATTGAAAAAGGTGTTGGCGGTTTCAGGCTAGATGTTATTGATTTGATTGGAAAAGAACCGGAAAAATTAATTACAGCCGATGGACCGACTCTTCATCCTCTTATTCAGGAATTAAATGAGAAAACTTTTGGTGCATACGACTTAGTGACTGTTGGGGAGACATGGAGTGCCAATCCAGAAAATGCTCAGTTATATTCGCATCCTGACCGAAAAGAATTTTCGATGATTTTCCAATTTGAACATGTCGGACTGGATCAGCAGGAAGGAAAAGAAAAGTGGGATTTGGCACCGCTTGATCCAGCTCGTTTGCATAAGGTTCTATCCAAATGGCAGACTGAACTGGTTGGTAAAGGTTGGAACTCACTTTTCTGGAATAACCATGATTTACCTCGTGCCATTTCTCGCTTCGGTGATGATCGACCAGCATTTCGTGAACTAAGTGGTAAAATGTTGGCTATTTATCTTCATTTTATGTCAGGGACACCTTATATCTACCAAGGTGAGGAAATTGGTATGATTAATACATCGATTACGGATATTAGCCAAGCGGATGATATTGAAACACGTCGCATGTATGCGGAACGGATTGAAAATGGCTTCACCAAGGAGGAATTGATTACTGCTATTAATGCCAAAGGTCGTGATAATGCTCGCCGTCCAATGCAATGGACAGGAGAAGAAGGAGCAGGCTTCAGTACAGGTCAAGCCTGGCTGGCTTTGGGAGATACTGTCAAAGACATCAACGTTGAGAAAGCACTTGCAGATAAAAATTCGCTGTTCTATACTTATCAAAAATTGATTGCTCTTCGGAAAGAGTATCCTTGTATGTCTGAAGGAAAATATGAAGTGATGGAGACAGGGAACAACTTAGTAATGGCCTATCGAAAATATGATGAAGAAGATAATTTCATTATTTTAGTTAATTTCACAAGTGAAGAGCAAGCGTACGCCTTATCACTTGAGGACTATTCCTTGTTTATGCATAATTACGATAATAAAGTAATTTTTGATAAGTCTGTATTGAGACCTTACGAAGCTATCGTTTTCAAAAAATAAGTAGTACTTCTTTTCATTTCCCAAGCATTTTTCCGAATTTTTTGGTAAAATAGAAAAAACAAAAAAGAGAGGTTTTATCATCATGGGTAAATTCCAAGTTATTTCACACCCACTCATTCAGCATAAGTTGTCAATCCTTCGTCGTACATCGACTTCTACAAAGGATTTTCGTGAGTTGGTAAATGAGATTGCCATGCTTATGGGTTACGAAGTTTTGCGTGACTTACCATTAGAAGATGTGGAAATTGAAACACCAATTACCAAGACGGTTCAAAAGCAAATTGCTGGTAAGAAATTGGCCATTGTACCAATCCTTCGTGCAGGTGTTGGGATGGTCGATGGTTTGCTAAGCTTGGTACCAGCAGCTAAGGTTGGTCACATCGGTATGTATCGTGATGAAGAGACCCTTCAACCAGTTGAATACCTTGTGAAATTACCAGAAGATATCGACCAACGCCATATTTTTGTAGTTGACCCAATGCTTGCCACAGGTGGTTCAGCAATCTTGGCTGTTGATTCCTTGAAAAAACGTGGCGCTTCAAATATCAAATTTGTTGCCCTAGTTTCAGCTCCAGAAGGAGTCAAAGCTCTTCAAGAAGCTCATCCAGATATTGATATCTACACGGCAGCTTTGGATGAAAAACTCAATGAAAAAGGCTACATTGTTCCAGGTCTTGGTGACGCTGGGGACCGCTTGTTCGGTACAAAATAATGTATTTGAGAAATCAGCTGTGCTGGTTTCTTTTTGATTTCCAGAAATCGTGGTTTTTATTTGACCAATTTTGACTAATTCTATATAATGGGTTCATACTTGTTATTGAAATAAAGGAGGATTCGTATGATTCCAGTAGTTATTGAACAAACTAGCCGTGGTGAACGTTCGTATGATATTTACTCACGCCTATTGAAAGATCGTATTATCATGCTGACAGGACCAGTTGAGGATAATATGGCAAATTCTATCATTGCCCAGTTGCTTTTCCTTGATGCCCAAGACCCAACCAAAGATATTTACCTTTATGTAAATACACCTGGTGGATCTGTGTCAGCTGGTCTAGCTATTGTAGATACGATGAATTTTATCAAGGCTGATGTACAAACAATCGTTATGGGAACAGCAGCTAGCATGGGTACAATTATCGCTTCAAGTGGTGCCAAAGGCAAACGTTTCATGTTGCCAAATGCGGAATACATGATTCACCAGCCAATGGGTGGAACTGGTGGCGGTACTCAGCAAACGGATATGGCCATCGCTGCAGAACACTTGCTCAAAACCCGTAACAAATTAGAAAAAATCTTGGCTGACAATTCAGGTAAAACAGTGAAACAAATCCACAAGGATGCCGAACGCGATTACTGGATGACAGCAGAAGAAACACTAGCTTACGGATTTATTGACCAAATTATGGACAATACGAAAGCCAAATAAGCTGATGAGGAGGCGTTTGAGCCTCCTTTTTCCATTCCGCTAAGTTTGACCTTTTCATTTTCCTCTGAAAAAGGTATAATAAAACAAGAGAAGTTTTAGAGGAGAAATCATGTTTGAGAAGAGAGAACGGACCTGCCTGACTGTGTATTTGCATTACAATCGAGATGCTAGAAAGCTAAATCAGTACGGAGATATCCATTATCATTCAAAGAAATTGCGTTATGTTCTGATTTATATGGATAAGGATCAGTCTGAGCTTATCATCCAAAAATTAAAAAAGGAAAAATTTGTTAAGAAGGTTCTTCCTTCCTATATTAAGGAGCTAGATCAAAATTTCGTTGGTAGCTTGTGGCGGGAAGAGGAACCAATTATTTAATGGTGAAATGAGTGAGTAGTCGAGGTTTAGTCTACTCGCTTTTTTGTGGAAAAATATTTTTTTAAAAATTTTTCTTTTTTTGTTGACAATTTTCTGATAATTCAGTATATTAGATACATCGCAAAATTTAAGAAAGATTTAAGGAGTTTTCATGAAAACAAGAAAATTTGCAGTAGCACTTGCTACCTTTGCCTCAGCAGCCCTACTTGCTGCCTGTGGTAATGTTTCGACAACCAATTCTTCAGCAACTGGTTCAAGTGTTGGTGATACATTTAAAATTGGTTACAACTTGGAATTGTCAGGTGCTGTATCTTCATACGGACAAACTGAAGAAAAAGGTGCAAACTTGGCTGTGAAAGAAATCAATGCAGCAGGTGGTATTGATGGGAAGCAAATTGAAGTTGTTACAAAAGACAACAAGTCTGAAACAGCAGAAGCAGCTTCTGTTGCTACTAGCTTGGCAAGTGAAGGTGTAAACCTTGTCATTGGACCTGCAACATCTGGTGCTTCAGCAGCATCTATCCCTGCATTAACTTCAGCTGGTATTCCAATGATCTCACCTTCAGGTACGCAAACAAACCTTGTAGTAAATGGCAAAGGTGAAGTTCAAGATTATTTCTTCCGTGCAACATTTACTGATGGATACCAAGGTCAAATTATGGCTAAGTATGCGACAGAAAACATGTCAGCTAAGAAAGTTGTTCTTTACTATGACAACTCTTCTGACTATGGTAAGGGTGTAGCAGAAGCTTTCAAGAAAGCTTACACTGGTGAGATTGTTTCTGAAATCACATTTGCTTCAGGAGATAAAGACTTCCAAGCAGCTTTGACTAAATTGAAAGATGCTGAGTTTGATGCCATCATCATGCCTGGTTACTACAACGAAACAGGTACAATTGTGAAACAAGCTCGTGGACTTGGCTTGAATCAACCAATTCTTGGTTCTGACGGTTTCGACTCACCACAATTTACTGAATTGGCAACAGCTTCAGCAGCATCAAATGTATACTATCTTTCAGCATTCGTAACATCAGCTAGTGAGAAAGCACAAGCGTTTTACGATGCATATAAGAAAGAATACAATGAAGAGCCATCGATGTTCTCAGCGCTTGCATATGACTCAGTTTACATGGCAGCTAAAGCAGCAGAAGGTGCAGCTGATTCTAAGGCACTCAAAGACAACCTTGCAGCTTTGAAAGATTTCGAAGGTGTTACAGGTACTATGTCTATCGATGCAGAGCACAATGTTGTGAAATCAGTTTACATTGTTGGTTTGACAGATGGAGAGCAGACATCGGTTGATACAATTTCAGCAGAATAATAAGCAAGTTAAAGAGGGAATTTCCCTCTTTTTCCCTTGAATTGACTAGCCTATTTTTAAAAGATTAAAAAATATAATAAAACTTGCCTATTTTCAGAAAATTTTGTATAATGTAACAATGCTTATTGAGCTTGAAAAATATTTAGAAAGATTGGTGAACCTATGCTTCAACAACTTGTCAATGGTTTGATTCTTGGTTCTGTATATGCCCTCTTGGCCCTTGGTTATACCATGGTGTACGGAATTATCAGACTGATTAACTTTGCCCACGGGGACCTTTACATGATGGGAGCCTTTATGGGTTACTTCCTATTGAATAATTTAACCTTTATTGCAGATGGTAGCCTCCGTTTCTTTGTTGCCTTAGTCTTGGCAATGGTTGGAACAGCTACTCTTGGTGTGGTCATTGAATTCTTGGCCTATCGTCCATTGAGAAACTCAACCCGTATTGCGGCCTTGATTACAGCCATCGGTGTTTCCTTCTTCTTAGAATATGGAATGATTAAATTATTTTCAGCTGATGTAAAAGCCTTTCCACAAGCTATGGAGGCTGTGACCTTCAATCTTGGTCCAGTTTCAGTGACCAATATCCAGTTGATTATCCTAGGAGTAGCCTTGACCTTGATGGTTGCTCTGCAGTTGATTGTAAAACGTACCAAGATGGGTAAAGCCATGCGTGCTGTTTCTGTGGATAGCGATGCGGCGCAATTGATGGGGATTAACGTCAACCGTACTATTAGCTTTACATTTGCGCTGGGTTCAGCACTTGCTGGTGCTGCAGGTGTTCTCCTTGGTCTTTACTACAACCAAATCGAGCCTTTGATGGGTATGACTCCTGGTTTGAAGGCCTTCGTAGCAGCGGTACTTGGTGGTATCGGTATTATTCCTGGTGCTGCTCTGGGTGGTTTCGTTATCGGTATTATTGAAACATTTACCTATGTGATTGGTTTGGATACCTTCCGTGATGCAATTGTGTATACAGTATTGATTGTCATCCT
Organism: Streptococcus sp. SS-4456; assembly: GCF_036680365.1. Classification (NCBI taxonomy): domain Bacteria; kingdom Bacillati; phylum Bacillota; class Bacilli; order Lactobacillales; family Streptococcaceae; genus Streptococcus; species Streptococcus sp. SS-4456. Next base: position 43,929 of record NZ_JAVIHI010000006.1, read on the forward strand.
CTTGGTGCGTCCAAGCGGTATCCTTGGTAAGAACGTGAAAGAGAAGGTGTAACCATGAAGCAAAATCTTAAAGTGAATGCAATCTGGTTGGCTATCTTATTGGCTGGTTTTGGTCTTATTCAAGGTCTAGTTGCAGCTGGTATTCTCAACTTCTACTATATTCAGATTGTACAACAAATCGGAATTCAGATTATTTTGGCAGTGGGTCTTAACCTCATTGTTGGTTTCTCAGGTCAGTTCTCTCTTGGTCATGCTGGTTTCATGGCTATTGGTGCCTACGCAGTAGGTATTCTTGGCAAGATGATGCCATCTTATGGTGGTTTCGCCATCGCTTTGCTTGTTGGTATGTTGCTTGCGGGCGCTGTTGCCCTCTTGGTTGGTCTGCCAACCCTTCGTTTGAAAGGTGACTACCTTGCGATTGCGACCCTTGGTGTTGCTGAGATTATCCGTATTTTGATTATCAATGGTGGTACTGTAACAAACGGTGCGGCTGGTATCATGTCCATCCCACTCTTTACCAGCTGGCCTTTGGTTTACATTTTTGTGATCATCACAACTCTTGTAACGGTCAACTTCTTGCGTAGTCCTATGGGACGTGCAACTATTTCTGTTCGTGAAGATGAGATTGCAGCAGAATCAGTAGGTGTTAATCCTACCTTTGTTAAGGTATCTGCCTTTGTATTCGGTGCTATGACAGCGGCTATTGCAGGTGGTCTTCATGCAGGTTATGTAGGTACCATCGTTCCTAAAGACTTTGCCTTCATGACATCTGTTAACGTCTTGATCATCATCGTATTGGGTGGTCTGGGTTCTATCACAGGTACCTTTGTTGCAGCGATTGTACTTGGTATCTTGAACGTATTCCTCAAGAGCTATTCAGATATCGCCATGATTATCTACTCATTGGCCCTTATCCTCTTGATGATTTTCCGTCCAGGTGGCTTGTTGGGAACTAAGGAATTTAGCGTGGCAGCCTTGCTCAAGAAGAAGGAGGTTAAGTAATGGCATTACTTGAAGTAAAAAATTTAACCAAGAACTTCGGTGGTTTGACTGCCGTTGGTGATGTGACCATGGAACTTCATGAGGGTGAATTGGTCGGTCTTATCGGTCCTAACGGTGCTGGTAAGACAACCCTTTTCAACCTCTTGACAGGTGTCTATGAGCCAAGTGAAGGAACCATTTCTCTTGCTGGTACTATCTTGAATGGTAAGGCTCCTTCTAAGATTGCCTCTCTTGGTCTTGGGCGTACCTTCCAAAACATCCGTTTGTTCAAAAATATGACAGTTTTGGAAAATGTCTTGATTGGTCTTGGTAATCATGGTAAAGCAGAAGTCTTGGCAAGTTTCCTTCGACTTCCTGCCTTCTACAAAAATGAAGAAGAGTTGAAAAACAAGGCGATTGACCTCTTGAAAATTTTCGATTTGGATGGCGATGCGGATACGCTGGCTAAGAACCTTCCTTACGGTCAACAACGTCGTTTGGAAATCGTTCGTGCCCTTGCGACCGAGCCAAAAATTCTTTTCTTGGATGAGCCAGCGGCTGGTATGAACCCGCAGGAAACGGCAGAATTGACCCAACTCATCCGTAAAATTAAGGAAGAATTTGGTATCACTATCATCTTGATTGAGCACGATATGAGCTTGGTTATGGAAGTAACAGAACGTATTTATGTATTGGAATACGGTCGTTTGATTGCCCATGGTACTCCTGAAGAAATCCGTAATAATAAGCGTGTAATTGAAGCCTACCTTGGAGGTGAAGCATAATGACAATGTTAGAAGTTAAAAATCTTTCCGTCAACTATGGCGTTATCGAGGCTGTAAAAGATGTCAGTTTCGAGGTCAACGAGGGGGAAGTTGTAACCTTAATTGGTGCCAATGGTGCTGGTAAAACCTCTATTCTTCGTACCATTTCGGGACTTGTTCGTCCATCAGCTGGAACTATTTCTTTCCTTGGAAATGAAATTCAGAAAGTTCCTGCTCGTAAAATCGTTGCGGACGGTTTGTCACAAGTTCCAGAAGGTCGACATGTCTTTGCAGGCTTGACCGTTATGGAAAACTTAGAAATGGGTGCCTTCCTTCGTAACAACCGTGAAGAAAACCAAGCTAATTTGAAAAAAATCTTCGCACGTTTTCCACGTTTGGAAGAACGTAAGAACCAAGATGCTGCCACACTTTCAGGTGGTGAACAACAAATGCTTGCTATGGGACGGGCATTGATGAGCCAACCAAAGCTCTTGCTTCTTGATGAGCCATCAATGGGCTTGGCACCAATCTTCATTCAAGAAATTTTTGATATCATCCAGGATATCCAAAAACAAGGAACAACCGTACTCTTGATTGAACAAAACGCCAACAAAGCCCTTGCTATCGCAGATCGCGGCTACGTACTAGAAACAGGAAAAGTCGTCCTCTCAGGAACAGGAAAAGAACTCCTCGCCTCAGAAGAAGTCAAAAAAGCATATCTGGGTGGCTAAAACAACCCTGACGGGTTGTTTTAGGTCGGAAATAGGGACCGTCGGCAGACGGTCTTTCCTTTTATTCATTTTTTGGACCTTTTTAGGTTGGAAATGAGAAGTTGCGGTAGCAACTTTTCACTATAATCTGATTTGGGCCCTTTTTTAGTTGGAGATGAGAAACGCCAGTAGGCGTTTTTCTTATTATCAAAGTCCGGGGGAGTGAAATAGTTCGGCGAACTATTTCAGCCTGAGTCTAGAAATGAAATAGCGAAGGGTTAGGTTGGAAATAGGAAAACCAGTACCGCATGTAGCTGGTTAGTCCCCACCCTGACGGGTTGTTTTAGGTTGGAAATAGGGACCGTCGGCAGACGGTCTTTCTTTTTGTTCATTTTTGGGATCTTTTTAGGTCGGAAATGAGAACTGCTGGTAAGCGGTTCTCTTTATAAGTGGGTTACCCCACGATTTAAGTTGGAGATTGGAAACGCCGGGAGGCGTTTTTCTTTATATCAAGATTAGGCTGTTCTAGTAGGGAAATTGGATGTTGCGGTTGACAATCTTTTTGGTATTATATTTTTATTCTCCATCGTGGTGAGTTGACTTCCTTGCCATTCATACTTACATATGCTAGACTATCATAGTAGAAAAGGAGTTAAGATGAAACAGAAATTATCGCTAATTGGTTTAGTGCTCATCATACTTTTGACGGTTGTTCTTTCATTGACAAATCGTCAGGTAGTAGTGGTCAATTATTTATTTGGACAATTTAGAATGCCCTTGATTTTGGTGATAATTGGCTCGCTCTTGATTGGTATGTTCATTCAATATTTACTTGGATTGACTAAGAATATGTCATTGAAAAGTGAGATTAAGAATTTGAAAAGAGAGTTGTCAGAAATCCCAGTTTTGCAAAAGGAAGAAAATTCTGATAAGATAAACTAGATTGAGTTAAATATGTGGTATTATTGATAGACCACATTGAAATGAAAAGGAGAAATCATGTTTACCAAAGAATTTGGATTGATGTTTTATGTGGATGATGTTGCTGCTGAAAAGGATTTTTGGTCTGCAGCTGGTTTTACGATTCTAAATGAAGCTGAGATGATGGGCTATGAAACTTTTGATATGAAGCCACATCCTGAAGCTACAACGACTATCACAGTTTATGCAAATGAGTTTATTCGCCAAGTATCACCAGAAGTGATCGATATGAAGCCAAGTATCTTGTTTGAAACAGACGATATCGAAGGTCTTCAAGAACGCATCGCTGGTTTGACGGATACTTGCAGTCCAGTCAATGCGGAACCTTTCCCTAACTTTAACTTTGCTAGCCCAAGTGGTCATTACTTTGCGGTGAAGGGATAATGAATAAGAAAAACCAGTGGGGAACCGCTGGTTTTACTTTTACTGGACCAAAGGAAGAGAGTAGGCCAAATGTATGAAGAAAATTTCGTTTTCAGAAATCATTTTTCAAAGTCAGCATCAATTCTTGATAGAAAAAAGTGATATAATGGCCTTGAAAAATGAGGGATTACCCTTCTAAAGTGTAAGTTTTATGAAAATATCTTGAAAAATGCATGTAACTCTAGCAAATAGTTACATGCATTTTTTTATACCTACGGCGTGGGAAGAGAGAAGCAAGTCTTCGAATTTGGAAGGAACTATGGTATAATAGAAGAAATAAGGGGAACTGTATGTTGTATAAAAAACTAATTGCAAGCGATATGGATGGGACCTTTCTACGAGAGGATCATCATTTTGACAAGGAGCGTTTTCGCCGCTTACTTGCTCAATTTAAAACGGAGGGCTATCTGTTTGTAGCGGCAAGTGGTCGTTCTCTACCAGGTTTGAAACTCTTGTTCGAGGATTTCTTGGATGACATTGCCCTGGTTGCAGAAAATGGAGCAGTAGTTCTGTATGGTAATCAGACGATTTACATGGATGAGCCCATTAAACCAGCAACCTATCTATCCTTGGTGGATGAACTGATTAAGAGCGGATATGTTAAACCTCAGCATATCACCCTATCTGGCCTGAAGGCTTCTTACATGTTGGATACGGTTGAAGATGATCTATATCAGGTCCTATCAGACTATTACCAAGATATTGTTTTGCTTCCGCGTTTTGAGGATGTTTCTGAGGATATTATTAAATTAAATCTCTATATTGATGAGGATATACGTACAGAAGCGCAAGAATGGATCAATCATCATTTTCAACAATTGACTGCTGTCACGACGGGCTTTACCTCAATCGACATTATCTTGTCAGGTGTTCATAAGGGAATTGGTTTATCGCATCTATGCAAGTACTTTGGCTTGTCTGGAAAGGATTTGATTGCCTTCGGAGATAACCAAAATGACCTAGAAATGATGAAGCTGGCAGCCTTTTCTGTTGCGACCGCAAATGCAGTTGATGAAGTCAAGACACAAGCAGACTTAGTTATTGGGCATTGTAATGAAGAGGCTGTGCTGGCCTACATGGAGGAATTAGTAAATGGCAATTAAGTTGATTGCATTAGATTTAGATGGAACGCTTCTGACATCTGATAAACGGATTTCAAAGGCCAATAAAAAAGCTTTAAAGGCTGCACGTGATCGAGGTGTCTATGTGGTTTTGACAACTGGTCGTCCCTTACAAGCCATTGGATCATTTCTGGAAGAATTGAATTTGCTGGGTGAAAAACAGTACTCCATTACCTTTAATGGTGGTCTAGTTCAAGAAAATACAGGTCGGGTTTTGGATAAGGTAGGCTTTACCATTGAGGAAGTCCGTGCCATTCGTCAGGTGACGAATGAACTTGATTTACCCCTTGATGCAGTCTATGGGGGTGATGTATACTCTCTACCAGCTGCCCACGAATCTCTCTATTTAACTGCTAACCCCCTTTTGAATAAAATCAAGGTGACTGATGACGAATTGCCAGAGGACTTCGTTTACAATAAGGCTGTGTCGGCAGTAGATGCAGATTTCTTGGATGCACAAATTCCGAAAATTCCTGCGGAATTGCACGAACGTTTTGAGATTTTTAAATCGCGTGATATTTTGCTTGAGTGGAGCCCCAAAGGTGTCCACAAGGCAAATGGTTTGGCTAAGTTGATTGGTCATCTTGGAATTGACCAGTCAGAAGTCATGGCTTGTGGCGATGAAGGCAATGACCTTTCTATGATTGAATGGGCTGGTATGGGTGTTGCTATGGCTAATGCCACAGATGAGATAAAAGCTGCCGCCAAGGTAGTCTTGCCTAAGACCAATGATGAAGACGGCATTGCCTGGGCTGTTGAACGCTATGTATTGAACGAGGACTAGTATGGGATTATTCGATCGATTATTTGGACAAAAGGCTCAAGAAGAGCCTAGAGAAGAAGTTGTTGAAGAACTTGAAGTAGAGCAGTTGGTTTCTGAAAAGGACACTAAAGTATCTGAAACGGAGTCAACTATTCCTGAACAGGACAGTTCAGGACCAACTGACTTGAATGCCGAGCAAGAAGCTCAGAAACAACGGACCTTAGACATGATGGCCCAGTATTATGCAGCCAAAGAAGCCGCTGCGGCCCGTGTCAAAGAAGCTCAGGAAAAAGGATTTGACCCTGCTATTCAAACCAAGGTCAAGGAAGAGCGTGTTGAGGAAGTTGCTCCAGTAGAGCAAGAAAGTGAGCAGGACAAGTACCAGCGTACCTTGAACAAGACGCGTACAGGATTTGGGGCAAGGCTCAATGAGTTCTTTGCAAACTTCCGTTCGGTTGATGAGGACTTTTTCGAGGAACTGGAAGAAATGCTGATTTTGTCAGACGTGGGAGTGCAGGTTGCCTCTACGCTGACAGAGGAGCTCCGCTATGAAGCCAAACTACAGAAGGCTAAAAAGACAGATGAACTCCGTCGTGTGATTATCGAAAAATTGGTGGATATTTACGAAAAAGATGGTCAGTTCAGCGAGCAGATCAATTTCCAAGATGATTTGACTGTCATGCTCTTTGTCGGTGTCAACGGGGTTGGGAAGACGACGTCTATCGGTAAGTTAGCCTACAAGTACAAGCAGGCTGGCAAGAAGGTCATGTTGGTCGCAGCGGACACCTTCCGTGCGGGTGCGGTAGCCCAGCTGGTCGAGTGGGGTCGCCGTGTTGATGTGCCAGTAGTGACTGGTCCTGAAAAGTCAGACCCAGCTAGCGTGGTTTTTGATGGGGTAAAACGTGCCGTGGCAGAAGGCGTGGATATTCTCATGATTGACACAGCAGGTCGCTTGCAAAATAAAGAAAACCTTATGGCAGAGCTGGAAAAAATCGGTCGCATCATCAAACGGACTCTACCTGATGCACCGCATGAAACCCTCTTAGCACTAGATGCCTCCACAGGTCAAAACGCCCTTAGTCAAGCCAAGGAATTTGCAAAAATTACTCCATTGACAGGTCTAGTCTTGACAAAGTTAGACGGTACTGCAAAAGGTGGTGTCGTTCTTGCTATTCGTCAGGAACTAGATATTCCAGTGAAATTGATTGGTTTTGGTGAGAAAATTGATGATATCGGAGAATTTAAATCCGAAGAGTTCATGCGTGGACTTTTAGAGGGATTGGTGTAATATTGAAAAAAGTCGTTAGTTGAAAAACTAGCGACTTTTTCTATCTGTATGCAGTAGGGAATAAATGGCAATATCCACAATACCACGATTGTTTCTAGCGGCTTGTCGGAGAGTTCCTTCGTAGGTCATGCCGACTTTTTCCATGACACGACCAGAAGGACGATTTTCACTATCGTGAACAGCTGTAATCCGTAAACAACCCACTTCCTCCAATAAATAGTGATTAACAGCTTCAAGAGCTTCTGGCATAAAATTTTGTCCCCACCATTTACTGCCTAAGACCCAGCCCAATTCAGCAGCCTGTACTCGTTCATCTAGACTGACGACGGAAATATCTCCAATAGGTTGCTGATTTTCTTTGAGCTCAATTACCCACCTGTATGTTTTTTACTGTGAATAGGATTGAAGACAGAACTGGACATAGTCTTCTGTATCTTTAAGGGATTGATGAGTTGGCCAGGTCAGATAAGTAGTCACCTTTTCGTCTGAAGTCCAGTTTTGGAAAATTGATTCAACATCGCTTGCTTGAAAAGGGCGTAAAATTTGACGTTCTGTTTCTAAAATCTGACTTCCTTTATGTTGCACCTTATTTCCTCCTTAACAATGCCTCAATCCATTCGGGTGCGTAGGCAGAAGTACAGCCTTTTGGAACCTTCATATCGGCATAGACTGCCAATTCCTGACCGATTGCAAGACCTTGTTTCAGATAGTCAGGATAGGCAACCGCAATCTCCACCAAGCATTGGTTCATGGTCCATTGGACAAGCGGGTCAGCGGTTTGCAAATGCAGGCGAATATGGTCTAGAGTTTCTTCAATTTCTTGATTTGTTGCTGTTTTTCCAGCAAAGTATTTGGCACGGAGGAACCAGCCAAGTCTGTTAAAGACGGCCTCGTCTTTGGCAAGTAAGATTTCTTCCCAATCCCTACTGTCTTTTCGTTTGCTGAGAATGATAGAAGCTAGTTTGTCTAAGACATTGACAGAAACCTGTTCATTGAGGCAGTTTTCTAAATCCTCTAGGGGCAGTTGGTTGGGCTTAGTCTTAGCCAGTTGAATGGCTAAATATTGTGCCTCTAGTACCCCCGTTTGCCAGAGTGGAGCAAACAAGTCCAGTCGATTTTTATAGGCCTTGGCGATACCAGAAATAGCTCCCATTGGAACGCCGTAGTAGGGCTTGGTTTCGCCAATTTTTTCATAACGCTTGAGGGTGCCAGCATGGCTGGCTGCTTGGAGTTGGTCGAGAATGTTGTTTAATTCAGTCATAATTATCTCCCAAAAAAAACTGGATGACTCCAGTTTTTATATCTTATTTCAATAAGCCACGTTCACGATACCATACATCCGGAGTCCATACCCACTTGCAGCCGTAACTTTCTAGTAAATCAAAGGCTGCTTGAGGTCCCATGGAACCAGCTGGATAGGTGTGGAGTGGTGCTTGGTCGTTAGACCATAAATCAACAATGCGGTCAATCAAGCTCCAGCTTGCCTTAACTTCTTCCCAATGGCTAAAGTTGGTAGAATCGCCGTTCAAGACATCGAAAAAGAGTTTCTCGTAGGCTTCTGGTGAATTACCAAGAGCAGTTGCATTGTGGCGGAAGTTGAGTTTGGCAGGAGTAAGAGCAAAGTGGGAACCAACTTCCTTACCGTTGATAGAAAGCATGAAGCCTTCAGTTGGTTGGATAAATATGGTCAATACGTTGGCTTCAGAAGGTTGACCGAAAATATCTTCAGCATGTTTGAAAGTGATGGTCACGCGCGTACCTTTTTCTGTCAGACGTTTACCCGTACGGAAGAAGAAGGGAACATCACGGAAGCGGTCGGTATCAACGAAGAAGACACCTCCTGCAAAGGTTTCCGTCTGAGAACCTTCTGCGATATTTGGTTCGTCCAAGTAGCTAACATAGTCTTTTCCGTCGATGGAACCTGCAGTGTATTGGCCACGGATGAAGTTGCGTTTGAGGTCTTCATCAGAAGGTTGACGTAAGTGTTGGAAAACCTTAATCTTCTCCGCACGGACATCCTCTTCTTTAAAGCTGGCAGGCTTATCCATTGCTAAGAGAGAAAGGACTTGAAGTGCATGGTTTTGAACCATATCTTTTAAGGCGCCAGAATGGTCGTAGTAGCCACCCCGGTCCTCAACCCCAATCGCCTCAGCAAAAGTGATTTGGATATTGTCAATGTAATCGCGGTTCCAGATATGATCAAAGATAATATTGGCAAAGCGGACAGCGAAGATGTTTTGCACCATTTCCTTACCAAGATAATGGTCGATACGGTAAATTTGGTCTTCATTGAAGGCAGCGGCCAATTCATCATTGAGTTTGCTTGCAGTAGCAAGGCTTGTTCCGAATGGTTTTTCGATAATCAAACGCTCAAAACCTTGTCCATCAACAATCTGCTCAGATTTGAGGTGTTTGGCAATGGTTCCGAAAAATTCAGGAGCCATAGAGAGGAAGAAGACCTTGTTGTGTTGCGTATCGTATTTTTCACATAAGTCATCCTGTAATTTACGAAGAGCTACATAATGTTCCGTGTCATTGACATCATGGCTCTGATAGTAGAAATGACTTGCAAATTCATGTGCCTGACGTGGTGTGTCGGGCAAATCTCCTAGTGATTCAATGACGGTTTGCTCAAAAAATTCCTTGGTCCAGGGTCTGCGAGCTGTTCCAATAACAGCAAAGTTTTCTTTGATATGTCCCGCCTTGTACAGACGAAAAAGTGATGGATATAGCTTGCGTTTGGCTAAGTCGCCACTAGCACCAAAAATGGTAAACAATACATGTGATGACATAAATTCTTTCCTATTCTATTGAGTATAAATCTCATTATAGCATAAATTGTCAGAAAATTCACTTTATGACTTCATTTTTCTAAAATACTCTATAAACGTAGGGATTTTCAGGTTGCTGGATTTCTTCTGTTTGCTCTAATTCCAGTGTTGGCAGGCTTTGTTTTAAGGAATGATGGTAAGAAATCTTAATTTTTCCGCTGGCCTTGACCCAGCTGTTGTTAGGAAAAGTCTGTGAAGCTCCTGTAGAGAGTAGACCGTAGACACCAGAATCGGCGATACAATGAATAATACCAAAACGGAAGAGAAATTGCTGGTCAGTCTTGTCTGGGTCATTATAAACGAAACCGATCATTTCAATTGTTTTACCGGCAAATTCATTTGGATAGTCATAGATGGCCTCCATGACCTCCATGTAATTATCACTTGTCACCTCTATTTCATCTTGAGCTAAATAGTGGTCTGCTATTGCGCGCATCTCAGATTGGTAAATTGACTTTGTAAAATAGATGGATGTATCAGGCTTGAGGTATTGGACGCTGGTCCCCTCCTGAGCCTGAGTAGCTGTGTCATTTTCAGCAGCTAGGGGAAAATGATAGCCTTTAGCCGCCACAGAAGTAGCATCTAAACTAACTGTTGGAAAGAGCCAGGCAACTGTAAGCGGGAGGATTAGCAGAAACATACTAGCAAATTTGGCTGATTTTTTTGTCAAATGACTATGTGTTTTAATGTTTTTTACCCAGACATAGAGTTGAACCATGGCTAGGATAAAGGAAAGTATCATAGACAGATAGGCTAGATAGGTGTAGTGCATATTGATATACTGGTCTAGTTTGCCTGATACATAGAGGTACATGGTCATTTCAAAATAAGCTGCGAGAATTAAAAATCGAATCATACAAGCCCTCCTAGAATGATGCAGTAGCCAAGGATAACCAGGAAAGTAATAGTAACGAAGCTCAGAATAAATTTAGCTGTGAAGTAACGCTTCATCATGAGCAGATTTTTGACATCTACCATTGGTCCAATGACAAGGAAGGCCATGACGGGAGCTAGACCAAAGCTGGATAGAAAGGATGCACCGATAAAGGCATCTGCTTCAGAACAAAGGGAGAGCAGAAAGGCAAGTCCCATCATGAGCAAGATAGCTGATAGAGGGCTGTGAGCAATCGAAGTCAAGATAGCTGTTGGAACATAGACCTGTACTAAACTAGCAAAGATGCAACCAAAGACCAAGTATCGACCTGTATCGAAAAATTCATCAATGGCATGAATAAAAGCTAGTCCGACTTTTTGCCAGTTGGTTTTATCTGAAAAATCATGGGTCGGTTGACAGGCAGTCTGTTGGTTTTTAATCGGTTCTTTGACCAAAAAGCCAAGGACCAGCCCAAGGACGAGTGCGACCAAGATAGATCCTAGAACACGATAGGCAGCAAGGAGCCAAGAATTTCCAAACGCAGTATAGGTTGCAAAAAGGACAATGGGATTGATAAGGGGAGCAGTCACTAGAAATGGAATAGCCGTATAGCTAGGCACCTTTTTTTCTAAGAGCCTATTCACAATAGGGACTATCCCACATTCGCATGAAGGAAACACAAAGCCCAGAAAGGTCCCGAAGAGGATGGCTAAAAAAGTATTCTTAGGTAGAAATCTGACCACCTTTTCAGGTGTGATAAAGACTTCAATGAAACCAGAAATAACCGCACCTATCAGAACAAAGGGCAGAGCTTCTATGATAATTGATAGGAAAATAGCCCCCGCCTGTAAAACAGAAGAGGGCAGTTGCTCAAATCCAAACATCCTTACTTATCGTCAACTTTCTGCTTATTTTTTTCAGTGCTTGTTGGGTCTGGAAATTCAACTTCCTCGAGTTTGTCAAAGGATGCAAATTCTTCCAGCATTTTTTCCAAATCGTCTTGTCGTTTATATGTAATAGCCATGAGGCACCTCCCAAATTTTTATATATCTATTATACTCTTTTTTGCTCAAATGTATCTAAAATTTCCTAACCTAATTCAAAACTAAAATCTTCAGTTGCCATCTTAAGTCGTGGTATAATTGTCTTATGGAAAAAAGAATATCAGAATTAGTAGACTTACTTAACAAATATGCCGACGAATACTATCGCACAGACAAACCAAGCGTGTCTGATGCAGAATACGACAAACTCTATCGAGAATTGGTGGAACTGGAAACAGCCCATCCAGAATTGGTTTTGCCCAATAGTCCGACCCATCGTGTAGGTGGAAAGATATTAGATGGATTTGAAAAATATGCCCATGTCTATCCTCTTTTTAGCTTGCAGGATGCCTTTTCCCGTGAGGAATTGGATGCCTTTGATCAGCGTGTTCGCAAGGAATTTCCACAGGCGACCTATATCTGCGAACTCAAGATTGACGGCCTGTCCATCTCCCTGACCTATGAAGCAGGCAATCTAGTAGTAGGTGCGACACGTGGTGACGGTAGTGTCGGTGAGAATATCACGGAAAACCTCAAGCGTGTAGCGGATATTCCCCTGACCCTACCTCAAGCGGTGGACATCACAGTCCGCGGCGAGTGCTATATGCCCAAAGCGTCTTTTGACCGCGTCAACCAACAACGTCAGGAGGCAGGTGAGGCTGAGTTTGCCAATCCGCGAAATGCAGCGGCAGGAACCCTTCGCCAGCTGGATACGGGAGTTGTGGCCCAGCGTGGTCTCGCAACCTTCCTCTACCAAGAGGCCAGCCCCTCTGAAGCGACCAGCCAGTCACAAGTGCTGGAGAAACTGGAAGCTCTGGGCTTTGTGACCAACCACGACTACCAGTTGGCCGACAGCATGGACGATGTTTGGGCTTTTATTGAAAAAATGGCAGAGCGTCGAGAAGATTTGCCCTATGAAATCGACGGTATCGTCATTAAGATCAATGACCTAGCTATCCAAGAAGAACTCGGTTTTACCGTTAAGGCACCTCGCTGGGCGGTGGCCTACAAGTTTCCAGCTGAGGAAAAAGAAGCCCAAATCCTGTCTGTTGATTGGACGGTTGGTAGAACAGGTGTCGTCACTCCAACAGCCAATCTCAGCCCAGTACAGCTAGCAGGAACAACCGTCAGCCGTGCTACTCTGCACAATGTGGATTACATCGCAGAAAAAGACATCCGTATTGGCGACACGGTTATTGTTTACAAGGCTGGGGACATTATCCCCGCTGTTTTGAAAGTGGTGGACAAGTATCGGTCTGAGCAGGAAGTCATGCCTGTTCCAAGTCACTGTCCGTCTTGTCAGAGCGACTTGCAACACTACGAAGATGAAGTGGCCCTCCGTTGTATCAATCCCATCTGCCCAAGCCAGTTGATGAGTAAGTTGGAGCACTTTGCTAGCCGTGATGCTATGAATATTGCAGGTCTGGGATCTTCTATTGTAGAAAAACTCTTTCTAGCAGGTCTGGTCAAGGATGTGGCGGACATTTACAAACTGACGGTGTACGACCTCTTGACCCTGGACGGTTTTAAGGAAAAGTCCGCAGACAAGCTCTACCAAGCTATTCAGACATCAAAAGGAAATTCAGCAGAACGGCTCTTGTTCGGTCTGGGCATTCGCCATGTCGGCAGCAAGGCCAGCAAGATTTTGCTAGAAAACTTTGGAGACTTGGAAGCCCTAGCTCAAGCCAGCCAGGAGGAAATTGCTTCCCTAGAAGGATTGGGTCAGGTAATAGCCAAGTCCTTGACCAGCTTCTTTGCCAGCTCAGGTGCCCAGCAACTTTTAGCCGAACTTAAGGAAAATGCCGTAAACTTGACCTATCTAGGACAGGTGGCCGATGAAAATGCTGCCTTGTCTGGACTTACGGTCGTATTAACTGGTAAGTTGGAACGGATGAAGCGGGGCGAGGCCAAAGCTAAGCTAGAAGCCTTAGGTGCCAACGTAGCAGGGTCCGTTTCCAAAAAGACCAATTTGGTCATCGCAGGAGCTGACGCGGGAAGCAAGTTGGCCAAGGCACAAGAGTTAGGTATTGAAATAAAAGACGAGGCTTGGTTAGAAAGCCTTTAAGGTATAGCATATGGGAGAACAAAAACGAGCACGGTTGATTTACAACCCTACCTCAGGTCAGGAAATCATGAAAAAAAATGTGGCAGACGTACTTGAAATTTTAGAAGGTTTCGGTTATGAAACCTCTGCTTTTCAGACAACGGCCGCAAAAGATTCTGCTAAGAATGAGGCGAAAAGAGCAGCGGAGGCGGGCTTTGACCTAGTCATCGCAGCAGGAGGAGACGGCACCATCAATGAAGTGGTCAATGGCATTGCTCCCCTTGAAAATAGACCAAAGATGGCTATTATTCCAACAGGAACGACCAATGACTATGCGCGTGCTCTCAAGGTCCCGCGTGGCAACCCGATTGAAGCAGCCAAGTTGATTGGCAAAAACCAAACGGTTTTGATGGATATTGGTTTGGCAAAGAACCAAAAGAATGGTTTTCATCAAGAACATTACTTCATCAATATTGCTGCCGCAGGAACCCTGACAGAATTGACCTACAGTGTACCAAGCCAACTCAAAACCATGTTTGGCTATTTAGCCTATGTCGTTAAAGGTGCAGAACTCTTGCCACAAGTTCAGTTTACGCCAGTGCGAGTGAGTCATGACCAAGGGATTTTTGAAGGGTCAGTTTCCATGATTTTTGTGGCTCTAACTAATTCAATCGGAGGGTTTGAGCAAATTGTTCCAGATGCCAAATTGGATGATGGTAATTTCACCTTGATAATGGTCAAGACTGGAAACTTGTTTGAAATTCTTCAGTTAATTGGGCAGGTCTTGGACGGTGGGAAGCATATTGAGAGTGATTTGATTGAGTATATCAAGACAAAGTCTTTATCTATCGAAAACCTTAGTTCCGACAGCCGCCTTCTTCTCAATCTTGATGGAGAGTTTGGTGGAGATGCGCCAGTTGAATTGCACAATCTCCAAAATCATATTGAATTTTTTGCGGATACGGACCTGGTTTCAGATGAGGCTATCACTTTGGATACGGAGCAGGTCGATCGAGAAAATATGGCCAAACGTTTCATTGAAGAAAGTAGTCATATACATTCTGCTATATAAATAGGAAGAAAAGACAGCAGGTCTTTTCTTTTTCTATTTCAATAGCGAATTAAACGCTTCCAAAGGCGGTATTTTCTTGACAAATAGATGTTTTAGGAGTATCCTTACATGGTATTAAATTTTAAAAGGAGAATTCGTTATGAATTTAGGCGCATTGGCTTTAGGTTTGGCCTGTCTTGGTGTTAGTATTGGAGAGGGACTTTTGGTAGCTTCTTATCTTAGTTCGACTGCACGTCAACCAGAAATGCAAAGCAAGTTAATGGCTGGTGTATTCTTGGGTGTTGCCTTTATCGAGGGAACGTTCTTCGTAACCTTGGCTATGATGTTTGTCTTGAAATAGTAGAAAATAGAGAAATAGAAAAGGGGGGAACCTCCATTGGAAGAACATTTAAGTCCAACCCTTACCCTTGGTCCCGTAACCTTTGACCTGACCATGGTATTGGTTTCTATCATAACCATTTCCGTTATTTTCTTACTTGTTTTTTGGGCTAGTCGCCGAATGGAACTGAAGCCAAAAGGTAAACAGAATGTTTTGGAGTATGTGTACGAATTGACCATCAATTTCACTAAGGGAAATCTTGGGGATGAAGATGCTAAAAGGTACGCCTTGTTCTTCTTCACAGTCTTCACCTTTCTTTTGGTAGCAAATAACTTGGGTTTGATGACTAAGTTGGAAACAGCAGAAGGTCATAATTTGTGGACATCTCCGACAGCCAACATGGCCTACGATTTTGGACTAGCAGCCATTGCAACTGTTTTTTGTCATGTCGAAGGTATTCGCCGTAGAGGGGTTAAGCAATATCTGAAAGATTTCGTGACCCCTTTGGCAATGACTCCGATGAACATTTTAGAAGAAATTACCAACCTTGCTTCACTAGCCTTGCGCTTGTACGGTAATATTTACGCAGGTGAGGTTTTGGTTTCACTTCTTTTACAGCTATCACAACAAAGTGCAGTAGCTTATCCAGTTGCATTTGCACTAAACATTGTCTGGACAGGCTTCTCTGTCTTCATTTCATGTTTGCAAGGCTATGTATTTGTCATGCTGGTATCCATGTACTTGAACAAAAAAATCCACGGTCATGGTGAGTAAGAAAGGGAAAGAAAAATATGGCAACAATTTTAGCAATGCAATCTAGCACTGTTCTTGGAAACTTTATTCTCGTAACGGCTTCTTTTGCGATATTGATAATCCTTATTCGTGTATTCGCTTGGGATCGTATTACAGGTATTTTTGAAGAACGTGCCAATAAGATTGCCAATGATATTGATGCGGCAGAAGAAAAATTAAGAGCTGCTTCAAACCTGGTTCAACAACGGGAACAGGAATTGGTTCAAGGTCGTGTTGAAGGACAAAAAATCATTCAAGACGCTATTGAGCGAGCGAAACTAGAGAAAAAACGTCTTCTTGAACAGGCAGAAGTTGAAATCCAAGGCTTGAAACAAAAAGCGCAGATGGAAATCGAATCTGAGAAGCGTGAAGCCCAAGAAAACTTGCGTGTTCAAGTCGCTGAATTAGCTGTTGATTTGGCAGGTAAAATCATTTTAGAAGACCTAGACCAGGCAGCCCACAGCAATTTAATTGACCGTTATTTGGATAAGCTGGGAGAAACGTAGATGAACGCTAGAGAAAATGCCCTTGTGCAAAAATACGCTCTATCATTTGTTGAGAAAGTCAGTGATCATGCAGAAATTTGGGAAATGTATGACCAGCTTTCTGAATTGATTACGATTATCCATGATAGCAAACTCAATCGTCTTTTGTTGTCTGCTACGGTATCAAGAGAGGAAAAAGCTGCATTCGTACGAACCGTTCGCCAATCAAGTTTCTGGCAAATCAATGATTTGATTGAGGATATTATTCGTGATGGGCATGCAGACTTGCTACTGGAAACACTGGAGCGTGTCCGTTTACAAATCAGTAAATTTAAAAATGAATTTGAAGCCTATGTGGTTTCTGTTTATCCCTTGACTGAGGTGCAAAAAGACCGACTACGTCAGTTAGTGGAAGAACGATTCTCCTTGCGTGTACGAACTATCATCGAAGAATTAGACCAAAGTCTACTTGGTGGTTTCATTGTGAGTGTTAACCACAAGGTCATCGATGCAAGTGTTCGGACACAATTGAAGGATGTTAGAAAAAAACTTTAGAAAATAGAAAGTGGTGTTCTTTTGATAAATGCACAAGAAATTAGCGCTTTACTAAAACAACAAATTGAAGGCTTTCAGCCTGACTTTGACTATACAGAAACTGGTGTCGTAACTTACATTGGTGACGGTATCGCCCGTGCGCAAGGTCTTGACAATGCCATGAGTGGAGAGCTTTTGGTATTTGAAAATGGCACCATTGGTATGGCCCAAAACTTAGAAACCAACGATGTTGGTATCATCATTCTTGGTGAATTTACAGATATCCGTGAGGGTTCTGTTGTTCGTCGGACTGGTAAAATCATGGAAGTGCCAGTTGGCTCAGCCTTGATTGGTCGTGTCATCAATCCACTTGGGCAACCAGTGGATGGTCTTGGTGACATTCGTACGACTAAAACCCGTCCAATCGAGTACCCAGCGCCAGGTGTTATGCAACGGAAATCAGTAAATGAGCCGTTGCAAACTGGTCTGAAGGCTATTGATGCTTTGGTTCCGATTGGTCGAGGTCAGCGTGAATTGATTATCGGTGACCGTCAGACAGGGAAGACATCTGTCGCTATCGATGCTATTCTCAACCAAAAAGGCAAGGATATGATTTGTATCTACGTTGCCATTGGTCAGAAAGAATCAACAGTTCGTACGCAGGTTGAAACCCTTCGTCAGTACGGTGCTTTAGATTACACAATTGTCGTGACAGCATCGGCTTCACAGCCTTCTCCATTGCTTTTCTTGGCCCCTTATGCGGGTGTTGCAATGGCGGAAGAATTCATGTATGAAGGTAAGCATGTATTGATTGTCTATGATGATTTGTCAAAACAGGCGGTTGCCTATCGTGAATTGTCCCTCTTGCTTCGTCGTCCTCCAGGTCGTGAAGCTTACCCAGGTGATGTATTCTACTTGCACAGTCGTTTGTTGGAGCGTTCAGCCAAGGTTTCTGATGAGTTAGGTGGTGGCTCCATTACAGCTCTGCCATTTATCGAAACCCAGGCAGGTGATATTTCAGCCTATATAGCGACTAACGTGATTTCAATCACGGATGGACAAATCTTCTTGAAAGACGATTTGTTTAACTCTGGTATCCGTCCAGCCATTGATGCGGGTTCTTCCGTATCTCGTGTAGGTGGTTCGGCTCAAATCAAGGCTATGAAAAAGGTTGCGGGTACCCTTCGTATCGACTTGGCATCTTATCGTGAATTGGAAGCTTTTACGCAATTTGGTTCCGATTTGGATGCGGCTACTCAGGCTAAACTCAACCGAGGTCGTCGGACTGTCGAAGTCTTGAAACAGCCCTTGCACAAGCCACTTCCAGTTGAAAAACAGGTCTTGATTTTATATGCTTTGACAAACGGCTTCTTGGATTCAGTGCCAATTGATGATATTTTGGCATTTGAAGAAGAGCTATACGCATATTTTGATTTGCACTATGATAGTCTTTTGGATGTGATTCGTACGACGAAAGACCTTCCCGATACAGATGAGTTGAATGCTGCTATTCAAGCCTTCAAAGACCAGTCTGTCTTTAAGTAAAGGAGTGAATAATGGCAGGTTCTCTCAATGAAATCAAGTCAAAAATTGCATCAACTAAGAAAACCAGTCAAATCACCGGTGCCATGCAGATGGTTTCGGCTTCTAAACTAGCCAAATCTGAGCAATTAGCGCAATCCTTTCAGATCTACGCTAGCAAGGTTCGTCAGATTACAACGGACCTCTTGCGTGGAGAATTGATGGCTTCAGATACAAGCAATCCAATGCTGATTCGTCGTCCAGTTCAAAAATCGGGTTATATTGTCATTACATCGGACAGTGGATTAAAAGGTTCTTATAATTCCAGCATTTTGAAAGCTGTAATGGGCATGATTGAACAGGACCATGACTCAAAAGATGAGTATGAAATTATTGCCATTGGTAGCATGGGAGCTGATTTCTTCCGTGCCCGTGGTATCAATCCAGTCTTTGAATTGCGTGGTCTGGCGGACAATCCAAGCTTTGAAGAGGTTCAAAAAATCATTTCTAAGTCTGTTGAAATGTATAAGAATGAACTTTTCGATGAATTGTATGTCTGTTATAACCACCATGTCAATAGCTTGACCAGTCAGGTGCGTGTCCAGCAGATGCTTCCTGTTGAGGATTTGGACCATAATGAAGCAGATGGTTATACATCTACTTTTGAATTAGAGCCAAACCGTGAAGTCATTCTGGAGCAATTGTTGACCCAATATGCAGAATCCACCATTTACGGAGCGATTTTGGATGCCAAAACTGCTGAAAATGCGGCTGGTATGACGGCCATGCAGACAGCAACGGATAATGCTAAGAATGTCATTAACGATTTGACAATTCAATACAATAGGGCTCGTCAGGCAGCTATCACTCAGGAAATTACTGAGATTGTAGCAGGTGCCTCAGCCCTTGAGTAATAGAAATAGAGGAAATAGAATGAGTTCAGGCAAAATTACTCAGGTTGTCGGACCAGTTGTGGACGTTGCGTTTGCAGCAGAAGATAAACTTCCTGAGATTAACAACGCACTCGTTGTATATAAAAATGATGATTCCAAGCAAAAAGTTGTGCTTGAAGTTGCTTTGGAACTTGGTGATGGCGTTGTTCGGACCATTGCCATGGAATCAACAGATGGATTGACACGTGGGATGGAGGTCCTTGATACAGGTCGTCCAATCTCCGTTCCAGTCGGTAAGGAAACTCTAGGTCGTGTCTTCAATGTCTTGGGAGATACCATTGACCTTGATGAGCCTTTCCCAGCTGATTTTGAACGTGAGCCAATCCATAAGAAAGCACCGGCTTTTGATGAACTATCTACATCAAGCGAAATTTTGGAAACAGGTATCAAGGTAATTGACCTCCTAGCACCCTATCTAAAAGGTGGTAAGGTTGGTCTCTTCGGTGGTGCCGGTGTTGGTAAGACCGTTCTTATCCAAGAATTGATTCATAACATTGCCCAAGAACACGGTGGTATTTCTGTATTTACCGGTGTTGGTGAGCGTACTCGTGAGGGGAACGACTTGTATTGGGAAATGAAAGAGTCAGGTGTTATTGAAAAAACGGCCATGGTATTTGGTCAGATGAATGAGCCACCAGGTGCCCGTATGCGGGTTGCACTGACTGGTTTGACCATTGCGGAATACTTCCGTGATGTGGAAGGTCAGGATGTGCTTCTTTTCATCGACAATATCTTCCGTTTCACGCAGGCTGGTTCAGAAGTATCTGCCCTCTTGGGTCGTATGCCGTCAGCCGTTGGTTATCAGCCAACACTTGCTACGGAGATGGGGCAATTACAAGAACGAATTACCTCAACTAAAAAAGGTTCTGTTACATCTATCCAGGCTATCTATGTGCCTGCCGATGACTATACGGACCCTGCGCCAGCAACAGCCTTTGCCCACTTGGATTCAACGACTAACTTGGAGCGTAAATTGACCCAGCTTGGTATTTATCCAGCAGTAGATCCTTTGGCATCCTCATCTCGTGCACTTTCTCCACAAATCGTAGGGGAAGAACACTATGTAGTTGCTATGGAAGTCAAACGTGTCCTTCAGCGTTACCAGGAATTGCAAGATATTATTGCTATTCTTGGTATGGATGAATTGTCTGACGAAGAGAAGACCTTGGTTGGACGTGCTCGTCGTATTCAATTCTTCCTATCTCAAAACTTTAACGTTGCTGAGCAATTTACAGGTATGCCAGGTTCATATGTGCCAGTTGCAGAAACTGTTAAAGGCTTTAAGGAAATCTTGGACGGTAAACATGACCATCTACCAGAAGATGCCTTCCGAAATGTCGGTTCAATCGAGGATGTAGTCGCAAAAGCTGCAAAAATGAGATTCTAAGAGGTGGCTTATGGAACAAATGACTGTTCAAATTGTGACACCAGATGGAATGAAATATGACCACCATGCTGCCTTTGTTTTGGTAAAGACTGTCGAAGGTGAGATGGGAATCTATCCCGGGCATGAGGAACTGATTGCCGTTTTGGAAATCGATGAAATGAAAGTCCGCCGTGTAGATGATGAAAACCACGTGGACTGGATTGCCGTCAATGGTGGGATTATTGAAATCAATAAGAATATGATTACGGTAATTTCGGATTCAGCAGAGCGTGAGCGTGATATTGACATCAGTCGTGCAGAACGAGCTAAGTTGCGTGCCGAAAGAGAGCTTGAAGAAGCTTATAAGGCCCACAATGCTGATTTGGAAAAACGTGCTACAGTTGCACTTCAAAGGGCCATTAACCGTATTCGAGTTGGTAAACATTAACACACTAAAAGAGATGGGATTGGACTTAGTTCAATCTCATTTTTTGTTTTCATGGTATAATGAAAATATGATTATTTCAATTTTACAATTTTTTAGTCACATACTGTTTATCTATCTGGCCCATCATCTTTTGGTGACAACAGTTGACTGGTCACGGTGGTTAAAGGTTACAGGAGAAAACCGGCAGAAAATCAACCTGCTCATTCTCTTTCTAGCCATTGCGCTGGGCTACTTAGTTTCCACCTTCTTTTTAGAATTGTTGGTGGTGGGGCGCTCATTTGCAAGTATGTGATTTAAGTAAGAAAAGGATAGTAAATGGACACAATTATTGTTAAAGGTAGTAAAACTGGCTTGATGGGTCAGGTAGAAATCGAAGGTGCAAAGAATGCTGTTCTGCCTTTATTGGCAGCGACGGTATTAGCTAGTCAAGGACAGACCAAATTAACTCAAGTGCCTATTTTGTCGGATGTTTATACCATGAACAACGTCGTTCGTGGTTTAGGAGTTCGTGTGAAATTTGACGAGGAAACAAAGACTATAGCTATTGATGCGACAGGTAAACTTGGTAGCGAAACACCTTATAAGTATGTAAGCCAGATGCGTGCTTCTATTGTCATTCTGGGGCCAATTTTGGCTCGCAATGGTTATGCTAAGGTATCCATGCCGGGTGGGTGTACCATTGGTAGTCGTCCAATTGATTTGCATTTGAAGGGCTTGCAGGCACTTGGTGCTAAGATAAAGCAACGTGCGGGTTATATTGAGGCGAGTGCAGAGAAATTGCAGGGGGCTCATATCTATCTTGATTTCCCAAGTGTTGGGGCTACGCAAAACTTAATGATGGCTGCAACGCTTGCTCAAGGTACGACTGTTTTGGAAAATGCTGCGCGGGAACCAGAAATCGTTGACTTGGCAATTTTCCTCAATAAAATGGGTGCCAAGGTCAAGGGTGCTGGTACAGAAACCATTACCATCACAGGTGTTGACCAGCTGCATGGAGCTGAACACCAAGTTGTTCAAGACCGTATTGAAGCAGGGACCTTTATGGTGGCTGCTGCAATGACAGGCGGAGATGTCTTGGTCAAGGATGCTGTCTGGGAACACAACCGTCCTCTCATATCTAAGATGCTAGAAATGGGTGTTGAAGTGACAGAAGAAGAAGGGGGCATCCGAGTTCGTTCGCAAGTGGATAAACTTAAACCCGTAACTGTAAAAACTTTGCCTCATCCAGGTTTCCCAACAGATATGCAGGCTCAATTTACAGCCCTTATGGCAGTTGCTAAGGGGGAATCAACCATGATTGAAACAGTATTTGAAAATCGTTTCCAACATCTAGAAGAGATGCGTCGCATGGACTTGCATTCGGAAATTTTGCGTGATACAGCTATCATTACAGGTGGTCAGACCTTGCAGGGTGCCCAGGTGATGTCAACGGATTTGCGGGCAAGTGCAGCCTTGATTTTGGCTGGTTTGGTCGCTGAAGGTGAAACGATTGTGGGGAAATTGTCCCACTTGGACCGAGGTTATTATCGGTTCCATGAGAAATTGGCAGGACTTGGCGCGGACATCAGACGTGTAAGTGGAGAAAGTGAAAATGTTTAAGGAAAATCTGAACTATGTTGGAAAAAATCTGCTTCTGGTTGCTATCGTAGCACTTTTAGCCCTACTGGTTTTTGCTTTAGGACTGATGGTAGGCTATGGTGTCATTGGTGATGGGGATAATTTATTTGCAGTCCTATCCCCTGCAAAATGGCAGGATTTAATCAATAAATTTACAGGAAAGTAGGGTAACCTACTTTTTTGATGGGGGATATTATGGCTAAGAAAAATGTAAAGAAACAGGCTATGAGCCTACTTAGTTTGTTAGCTACTATTGTTGTAGTTGGTGGTGGCTACTTTTTAAATAATACGAGCAGCGACAATGCTGCAAACTATTCTTATTATGTCAATCAATCGCAAGCAAGCGAGTTTACACCTAGCCAGGAGCTGGCTAGTTCGGTATTGACGGAGAAAGTAAGGAAACAACTTGGGAATTCCATTGAATGGAATGGAGCTGGGGCTTTTCTAATCAACGGCAATAAGACTGATTTAGATGCTTCGGTCGCTAGTGCACCATATGGAGATAACAAGACAAAGACTGTCCAAGGAGAAACGGTTCCAACCGTAGCCAATGCCCTATTGGCTAAGTCAACACGTCAGTATAAGGATCGTGAAGCAACTGGTAATGGACGTACATCATGGACTCCTGCTGGCTGGCACCAAATTCATGATTTACCAGGGGAATATGATCATGCAGTGGACCGTGGGCACCTCCTAGGCTATGCCTTGATTGGTGGTCTAGCTGGATTTGATGCCTCAACAAGCAATCCAAAAAACATAGCGGTTCAAACAGCCTGGTCTAATCAAGCCAATGATCCTACCTCAACAGGTCAGAATTACTTTGAAACCTTGGTACGAAAAGCCTTGGACAAGAACAAGCGCGTCCGCTACCGTGTAAGCCTAATCTATGCAGAAAAAGACGACCTAATTCCAGTAGGTAGTCATCTAGAAGCCAAAGCAGCAGATGGCAGCTTAGAGTTCAATGTGTTCGTCCCAAATGTGCAGAGTGGATTGAGTATTAACTATCATAGTGGGGAAATTACGGTGAATGAGTAAAGAAATCAATTGCCAAACTTTCTTCTTTTTGATAAAATATTCTTAATTGAATAGAAGTCTGTGAGACTAGTACACCTATGGAAACTGTCCAGGGAGTTGAGCCGTGACTGCAAGCTCAATCAGTGAAAGTTGGTCGAATTCACTCACACAAGGACTTGGAACTAAGGTCTGCCTAGCAGATGAAAACGGATGGTACCGCGTGACAACGCTCCGATACGAGTGGTGTCATGCGTTTTTTTATTGGAGGAATTATGTCAAACATTGAACAACAGTTGGCTGAATTAAGCCAAACTACACTTGAAAAGTTAAAAGAAATCCAGCACCAAGGAGAAAAAGAACTACAAGACCTGCGTGTTGCGGTTTTGGGTAAAAAAGGGTCCTTGACGGACTTGTTGAAAGGTTTAAAAGACCTATCTAACGAAATGAAACCAATCGTTGGTAAGCAAGTTAATGAAGTGCGTGATGTGCTGACGGCTGCCTTTGAAGAAACAGCTCAGAAGGTTGCGGCAGCGAAAATTCAACAACAATTAGCATCAGAAACCATTGATGTGACCTTGCCAGGTCGTCAGGTCAAGGTCGGAAAACGCCATGTCCTGACTCAAACTTCTGAAGAAATCGAAGATATTTTCTTGGGCATGGGCTTCCAAATCGTTGACGGATTTGAAGTGGAAAAAGACTACTACAATTTTGAGCGGATGAATTTGCCAAAAGACCACCCAGCACGTGATATGCAAGATACCTTCTACATCACAGAAGAGATCCTCATGCGGACCCATACGTCACCTGTTCAGGCACGGACCATGGACCAGCATGATTTCTCAAAAGGTGCCTTGAAGATGATTTCGCCTGGACGTGTTTTCCGTCGTGATACGGATGATGCGACCCACAGCCACCAGTTCCACCAGATTGAAGGCTTGGTTGTCGGTGAAAATGTATCCATGGGTGACCTCAAAGGTACACTTGAAATGATCATCAAGAAAATGTTTGGTGAAGAGCGTCAGATTCGTCTGCGTCCATCTTACTTCCCGTTCACAGAGCCTTCTGTTGAAGTCGATGTTTCCTGCTTCAAGTGCGGTGGTGATGGCTGTAACGTATGTAAGAAAACAGGCTGGATTGAAATTCTTGGTGCCGGCATGGTTCACCCACAAGTATTGGAAATGAGTGGTATTGATGCGACCAAGTACTCTGGCTTTGCCTTTGGTCTTGGTCAAGAACGTATTGCCATGCTTCGCTACGGAATCAACGATATCCGTGGTTTCTATCAAGGCGATGTACGATTCTCGGAGCAGTTTTAACGTAGCACTACTTAAGGCTGACAAAGTCAGCTCTTAAGTAGACGGAAATCGCCATTAAGCGACTTTCCTAGCTACCTTACTAGGATTTCAAGCCAAAAATATCGTTTCGCTTGAAAGCCGTCGTGATTTAGTAAGTTTGTCAGGTTGTTTAAGGTGAAAAACGGTAGCTGCTATGGCGGTCTACCTACTCCCCTCACTAGGTTCAAGGTTGAAAAAAATGTTGTTTTCAACCTTGAACCGTCGTAACACCGCTGGAGTAGGTGAACGGAAATCGCTATTGAGCGACTTTCCTAGCTACCTTACGACGGTTTTCAAGCAAAAAATATCGTTTTGCTTGAAATACTAGTAATCCGATAAAGTTAGTAGATTGTTGATTGAGAGAAAAGGTGGCCGCTCTAGCAGTTTACTTAACCCAGTTAGAAATGAGAGGCAATGAGATGCAGATAGATTCGATACGTTTAGAAGAGGTTTCCGTTTTGCAGGAGTTGGCCAAGCAGACCTTTGCTGAAACCTTTGCCCATGATAATGATCCAGAGGAGCTGGAGGCTTTCTTTGAGGAGGCTTATTCCGTGGAGGTCTTGACGAGTGAGTTATCGGATCCCAATTGCCAGCACTATTTTCTAAGAGTAGATAATCAGATAGCTGGTTATCTTAAGCTTAACAAAGGTCCTGCCCAGACGGAGCAGGAGTTGAAAAATGCCTTTGAGATCCAGCGTATCTATCTCTTGCAGGCTTTTCAAGGTCGCGGTCTTGGGAAGGTCTTGTTTGAATTTGCTTTGGAAAAAGCAGAGCAGTCTAGTTGTGACTGGGTCTGGCTGGGAGTTTGGGAACATAATTACAAGGCTCAGAAATTCTATTCCAAATACGGATTTGAAAAATTTGGCCAGCATGAATTTGCGGTCGGTGATAAGATTGATGTGGATTGGCTACTGAAACGGCCTTTGCACCAGAAAGGATAATATGTTAGTAAGTTATAAATGGTTAAAAGAACTGGTTGACTTTGAAGCGACAAGTCATGACTTGTCTGAAAAAATGTCAACAACAGGAATTGAAGTAGAAGGGGTTGAGCAAAAGAGTGCTGGCCTTTCTAATTTGGTTGTCGGGCAGGTTGTGTCTGCTGAGCCAATTCCAGATACCCACCTCAATATCTGTCAGGTCAATGTGGGTGAGGAAATCACGCAAATCGTTTGCGGTGCTCCAAATGTCAAGCCAGGCATCAAGGTGATCGTTGCTCTGCCAGGAGCTCGTATCGCTGGCAACTACAAGATTAAGAAAGGCAAAATCCGCGGAGTTGAGTCTTTGGGTATGCTCTGCTCATTGAGCGAAATCGGCGTGTCCGACTCAGTTGTACCAAAAGTCTATGCGGACGGTATCTACCACCTGCCAGAAGATGCAGTCGTGGGTGAGCCAGTCTTTTCATACCTTGACCTCGACGACGAGATTATTGAGTTGTCCATTACACCAAACCGTGCCGACGCCCTCTCTATGCGTGGTGTGGCTCACGAAGTGGCAGCTATCTATGATAGCAAGGTCAACTTTAAGCCTGTAGCCTTGGATGAAAGCGACAAGAAGGCCAGCGATGTGATTGAAGTGGCCATTGAGTCAGAAAAGGTGACTGCCTACACGGCCCGTGTCATTGAAAATGTGACTATCGAACCAAGTCCACAGTGGTTGCAAAACCTGCTCATGAACGCAGGTATCCGCCCGCTCAACAACGTGGTGGACATCACCAACTACATCTTGCTCTACTTCGGTCAGCCAATGCACGCCTTTGACTTTGACAAGTTTGACGGTAAGAAAATCGTAGCTCGTCAGGCAAAAGAGGGTGAGAACTTGGTAACTCTTGACGGCGAAGAACGTGACTTGATTAGTGATGACATCGTTATTTCCGTTGGGGACAAGGCAGTTGCCCTCGGTGGTGTCATGGGCGGTGCCAACACAGAGATTGACAACAACTCTCAGACGGTTGTGCTGGAAGCGGCCCTCTTTGACGGCAAGTCTATCCGCAAGACCTCGGGTCGCCTCAACCTTCGCTCAGAGTCCTCTTCTCGCTTTGAAAAAGGCATCAACGTAGCGACCTTGACAGAGGCTATGAATACAGCGGCTGCTATGATTGCGGAACTGGCTGGCGGTCAGGTCTTGTCTGGTATCGTTTCTGCGGGCAGCGTGGATACTTCGGATGTCCCAGTCACAGCAACCATTGATTACGTTAACCGCTCGCTCGGGACCAACCTCGACTTTGCCCAAATCGCAGACATTTTCCGTCGTTTAGGTATGGAAATAACTGGCGATGCAAGTCAGTTTACAGTCGCAGTACCACGTCGTCGTTGGGACATTCGCATTCCAGCAGACTTGGTAGAGGAAATCGCTCGTATCTATGGTTACAATAATCTGCCGACCACTCTTCCCAAAGAGGATGGAACAGCAGGTGAGTTGACCCTGACCCAGAACATCCGTCGCCAAGTGCGTAGCCTGGCAGAAGGTGCAGGCCTGACAGAAATCATTTCCTATGCCTTGACAACGCCTGACAAGGCTGTGGAGTTTGCGGCTCGTCCAACCACTGTGACTGAACTCATGTGGCCAATGACCGTTGACCGCTCTGCCCTTCGTCAGAACATGGTGTCTGGTATGCTAGAAACGGTAGCCTACAACGTGGCTCGTAAGAACAAGAACTTGGCCCTCTATGAAATCGGTAAAATCTTTGAACAGTCTGGCAATCCAAAAGAGGACCTGCCACAAGAAATCAATAAGTTTTCCCTTGTCTTGACTGGCTTGGTGGCTGAGAAAGACTTCCAGACACCAGCTGTGCCAGTTGATTTCTTCCATGCCAAAGGGATTTTGGAAGCTATCTTTGGTCATTACAAGTTGGCAGTTGACTTTGTAGCAACCAGTGAGATTGCTGCCTTGCACCCAGGTCGGACAGCTGAAATCCATTTGAATGGGGCTGTGATCGGCTTTGTCGGTCAGGTACATCCTCAAACGGCTAAGGACTACGGTATTCCTGAAACCTATGTGGCTGAAATCAATCTGGATGCGATTGAAGAAGCCCTCCAGCCTGCTCAGCCATTTACCGAAATCTCTAAATTCCCAGCAGTTAGCCGTGATATTGCCCTGCTTTTGAGCAGCGATGTCAAGCATCAGGATGTCTTGGATGCCATTGCTGGTGCGGGCGTGAAACGCTTGACTAAGGTGACCCTCTTTGATGTCTATGCGGGCAGCAATATTGAGTCTGGTAAGAAATCTATGGCTTATAACCTGACCTTCCAAAATCCTGCGGACAGCCTGACGGATGAGGAAGTGGCGAAGTATATGGAGAAAATCAGTAAGTCGCTCGAAGCACTTGGTGCTGAAATTCGTTAAACTTTAGTCTTCCATTTTATCTTTTATTACTTAGACGTATGAGGAAACTCCGTTTCCTTATCTCCAACTTCAAATAATTTCAGATTATTTGAACTCGCTTTGCCGTACTCTGCAGCTGTGACTTGCTATCGCAAGTAATATTTCCAGACTTGCACAGGCAGTTGGTCTGTGCAAGCTGTCTGCAGCTTTTGATGCGAATTTTATTCGCTCTATTTCCGACCTCCAAAGGTTTCCCAAACCTTTGGAGCTAGTACAAAAGAAAACTGAAAGACTATACTACTAAATCCTATCCTGCGGGCTAGGATTTTTGGGGGAAGTATGAACACTCAAGATATTCAAGAAAAATTTTTCCGAGATGGAAAGTTGCTTGTCATTCCGAAAAAATTAAAAAGTAAGCAGGTCTTGTTTGCCTACTTGCAGGAGGAATTGGCTAAGAAGGGCTCAACATTTACAGAAAAAGATGTCAATGCCTTTCTAGCTGAGATCTATGATGATTATGCTATTTTAAGACGCTACTTGGTAGATTATGGCTACCTATCGCGTGACCAGTATGGATTAGAATACAGAATAGAAGAACAGAACTGATGTCATCGAGTAGAGAAAGGATGGTAATCTGATTTTATCAAATCCTAGTCTGCAGACTAGGATTTTTTGCAATTTTTTTATAGAATTTATAGAAATTTCTTGTACAAAATAGTATAATATATACAATTGAGAGCTGGTTTATCAATAGTAGGTATCAACTCAAGGAGATTTTTCCTTGATGGTCTTAGACCCGAAGGCTAAACGAAAGGGGTAATCTATGCTAAATAGTGATATTCGTGCGAAAGCAAGAGATATTAGAAGTACAACAGATGGGATGATTTTCTTGTTTATGCCCCCCATTTTGATTTCTTTTCTCTCTACTCTGGTTACATCTTACTTGAAGCTTGCTTATGGCTGGGCTGGTATCCCTATTTTTAACAAAACGGTTGAGGAATTTGGCAGTGTTCGTAGCTTTCAAATCCACCTATCTCCACCAAGCATATTTTTAAATCTGGCTATAGAATGTCTGATAATCACCGCGTGTTTTCAGCTCATACGAGTCGTTCGAAAAGATGGTTGCCGTTTGACTTTCATGGATTGTTTTAACCGACTGGATGAGAAGAATATCTTCCCGCTGGTTTTAACGGTTGTCATTCGAAGAGCCTTGCTCTTTGTGTGCAGTCTACCGATTTTGATTGGAACCAGTCTTATCAGCTGGTACTTGGTAGAAAAAGGAGTTCTTTTTACAATCTATATGGGCTTGTTGCCCGATTTGAGCGACTTCTTTTTCTCTAGTAATGTGCAGTTAGGACTTGTCATGCTCATCATAGGGGGCTTAGTGACCGGTTTTCTTGGCTATGGTTTTAGCCTAGTCGAATTTCTACTCTATGACCATGTGGAAATTGGGACCTATTCCTCACCTTTGGTCTTATTCAGACAGAGTTGGCAATTGATGAAAGGAAATAGATGGCGTTTGTTTCTGCTAGACCTGTCTTTCCTGGGCTGGTTTATCGGTATTTTCATGACTTTGGGATTGCTAGCTTTCCATGTTTATCCATATTATTGGACCTGTAGGGTCTTGTTTTATGAGGACTTGAAGGCAAAAAATCCTCTTGTCTTTAAAAGTCTTTTCTCAGAAAGCAATCGGTTTATGTCATCGTCGGTAGTTTAGCTTTTACTTTAGTGGAGCGAATGGTTGAGTTAACAAGTAGAGAGTTGAGAGGAGGGATGATTATGTGGATGAAGGAGAAGATGGCAGAAGCTACCCTGATCCGTGAGGCAACCCAGGGCATGACGGCCGCCTTTTCGCCTGTAGTTGTATTGTCTATTTGTCATCTTGTAGGGGGCTTACTTGCTGCTCTAAGAGGCTTTCTTCTGCTTAGGCAGGATAGCAGTCTGGTTGTAGAACGTTTGGTAGCCCATCTCTCTCTGGCCCTGGTCACTAGCTCGATATTGAATGCTATCATACACATTCTCTTTGGTCTAGCAAGCCTTCAGCTCATGTCCTTTCTCAAAGGAGAAGTGGATAAGCTTAATGTAAAGGGCAGTCTGTTCCTTCCCAGAAAGGAGTGGACAAAACCAGTCTTAATCACCCTGATTTTCCATTACTTGATTGATTTTCTAGCGGGGTTACCGCTGGGCATAGGTATTGGCCATCTCATCGCCGGCTTGGTTTTGCATAGTTTGATGATTTTATCACCTGGGGCAATGGCAGAGCTGGCACTTTATCATCCAAGCCAACTCTTACAGACAGGCTTCATTCTTCTGGTCCTTGGAAGTCTAATCTATTTCTTTATCCATTATCGATTCTCCCAGACCGTATTTGTTTTATATGACCAACTAGCAGAGGACCGCTACCATCAGCCTAGAGCTGTTTTTCAAGAAAGTCAGCTATTGATGAAGGGAGCTTATTGGAAAGCTTTCTGTTTGGACTTGGCATTTTTTGTCTGGTTTATCAGTGAATGCCTGACCCTCAACCTTCTATCTTTTTATGTCAGACCTTACTATCAAATCAGCAGAGCTATTTTTTATCAGGATTTAAAAGAAAGACTGTCAGCTAGTGAATAGCCGACAGTCTTTCTTCATTATTGAGCTGTATTTTTCTTTTTAAAGTAGAGGTCGTAAACCAACCAGGCGATGACAAGACCTTGGACGATGAGGCTGATAACGGATCCTTCCACACCGAAAGCACCGCCTGACAACCAGTCTGGGCCAGAGGTTTCTACTGCGATAAAGGCCTGCCCAGCCTGTGTTCCGCTCACTGGAAAGGCAAAGACATTTCCTTGGAAGCAGTTCCATGCAGCGTGGATACCACTGATGACCCAGAGATTGCCTGTTTTCAACATGACCAGACAGGCCAGAATGGCAAATAATGTCAAGTCTAAGAGAGGAATGAGGGAGATGGCATTATTTCCCAAGTGGAGAAAGGTGAAGAGGAGGGAGGAAACCAGAATACCGACAGGGATATTGTGCTTGGCAGCTAGGGATGAAAACATCCAGCCCCGTGTGAGCAATTCTTCTGTTGTTCCTTGAACGGACCAGGCTAGGACCAAGACTAGAAATTCACCCAGAAAGGCTGGTGAAATGTGAAAGCTAGTAAATTGCACAGCCCCAAATCCCCACATAAGCAAGACACAGGCAGTCAACATAGCGGCTCCAAGTCCCCAACCCAGTAGGAAGTCTTTTAGGGCTCCTTTTTTTGTCATCCCAAGCCCAAGCCAAGGACTTTTTTCAACAAATCTTGCCCAGAGGATAACAGCGAGGCTGATAAAGGCAAAGGAAAATAATTCCAAACTTAGTGATACAAATGGGTCATAGATGTAGTTGAAAAATAAGGTCATTATGACTATATAGCCGATAATTTCCGCTAGAATCATCAAGATAATGCCCACGATAGGCGATAGGATAAAATTGAGGTTAAAGCGTGATTTGGCTTTTTCTGAAATGAATGCTGTTTTCATATTTTTCTCCTAGTTTGTGTTTAGTACTAGTCTATCATATTTTCCTATGGAAAACTAGACAGAATTTTGATAAGCGTGATATAATGATACAAAAGTATAGAAGGAGATACATCATGCATTTACAGGATTGGCTTTCAGATTTTCAATTTGGAGAACACCAATTGGTAGGTCCATTTTTCTATGCAACCCCGCTCGCTTTGAAATTTGAAGTTGGTCCTGCAGAGGAGGCTGAAACCCTTCCTAAGAAAGTTTATCTGGACCGAGCTTATGCGCGTGCGGTAGAGCTTTTGGAGCGGGCTAGTTCAGGATACGACTATGTGGTTCTCTCCCTTCTTCAAGAGGAAGAAAGGGATATAGCCAGCTACCTCTGGCATTTTACATCGAAATTTAACTTTAACAAGTGTCCTGAGCCTGAGCTGATAGAAGTGGAGGACTGGACGGGAGAAGTGCTGGTCTATGAACGCTATCTTTTCCCAGCCGCTGACCAAGATTTGAAAGCTCTCTTGCGGGAGATTATCAAGGCTGATCATGGTGGCTTTAACTACCTTTCATCTTCTGTATTCTTCCTATCCAGTAAGGAAAAAGTCATTTATCATTGCTATGACGATAGGGGAGTGGATATCGCGTTGGTGGATGATGACAAGCGTCGCCAGCTTTTTACGGACTGCCATGACCTGCTTTTTGACTATGATATGGAGGAGATGGTGAGGAGGATGGAGAACTAGAAATCCTTAACCAAAGGTGATATACTACATCTGGGATGAACATTTGAAGGAGATTTTATGGAAATTGATAACCGACTGGTGCTCCTAGGGGATCAGTTAAAAGAACATTTAGGAAAAGGCAGTAAAGTTAAGATGGCTGCAGCAACTTTTTCCATGTTTGCTTATCAGTCTTTAAAAGAAGAGCTTGAGCAAATTGAAGAGCTACAATTTATTTTTACCAGCCCAACCTTCACGACCAACGAAGTCGCCAAAGAATACCGCGAATATACTATACCCAAGAAACAGCGAGAATCATCTATATTTGGAGCTGAGTACGAGCTCAAATTGATGAACGAGCTGACCCAAAAATCGCTTGCCAGAGAGTGTGCCGACTGGGTACGTCGAAAGGCTCAGTTTAAGTCTATCAATGTCCATGAAGAAATTGACAACGGCATTCGGATTGACAACGGTCAAATCATCGCAGTAGACAAGCTGAAAAACTTTGACCGTAAGGAACTGGGTTATGAAAATTCACTTTTTAAGTCCAGTCGCAATCTCTACACAGAGCCACAAAGCCTGACCTATCTGCGAAACTTTGAAGATTACTGGGAAAATGATGAATATTTCCGTGATGTGACCGAGGAAGTTTTAGAAAATCTGACCCTGGCCCATAAGGAACATTCGCCAGAATTCCTCTACTATGTCATGCTTTATAATATCTTTAGTGAATTTTTGGAAGACGTTAATCAGGACCAACTACCAAATGAACATGTTCAGTATAAGGAAACCAAGATTTGGAATCTCTTGTATGATTTTCAAAAGGATGCCGTCAAGTCGCTGATTTCAAAATTGGAACGATACAACGGCTGTATCTTGGCGGACTCGGTCGGACTAGGAAAGACCTTTACAGCTCTTGCAGTCATGACCTACTATGCCTATCGAGGCAAACGGATCTTGGTTCTTTGTCCCAAAAAGTTGGAGCACAACTGGAATATGTACCGTCACGACTATGTCAACAATCCCATTTACGACCGCTATCTTCAGTATGATATCCTCTACCATACAGACCTCAGCCGTGATAAGGGAACATCAAATGGCATTGATTTGGCGCTCAACCGCTGGGACACCTATGATTTGGTTGTCATTGATGAATCACACAATTTTAGAAATGGTGGATCATCTGATGCCGAGATTGAAGAAGGTCGTGAAAATCGCTATTCCCGCTTGATGAATCGGATTATCAAAAGCGGTGTACCGACAAAAGTCCTCATGCTGTCTGCAACCCCTGTCAATAATCGCTTTAATGATTTGAAAAATCAAATTGCCCTAGCCTATGAAGGCGATGCGGCACAATTTGATGCCAAATTAGATACCAAATCCTCCATCAATGATATCTTCCGTATGGCACAGGCTGCTTATAATCAATGGGCAGAGCTACCAGCAGAATCACGGACGACAGCAGCTTTACTAGATAGACTTGATTTTGATTTCTTCAAAGTCCTTGATAGCGTGACCATTGCACGAAGCCGTAAGCATATCCGACAATTTTATGATAGAAATGCGATTGGTGATTTTCCAGAACGACTGGCCCCTAAAAACTTCTATCCAGACTTGACGGTCAATCGAACAGACATTACTTACGAACGGATTTATTCTCTATTGGATCAGCTACAACTGACCATTTATCAGCCAAGTCTTTTCATTCATCCCTCAAAACGTTCCCGCTATGAAAAAGCGGAAGGGCAAGGCTTGACCCAGCTTGGACGGGAAACGGGTATTAAGAAACTGATGATGATCAACCTCTTGAAACGTTTGGAAAGTTCTATTGAGGCCTTTCGCTATACCTTGATTGACGTGGTCAAGGCTTATGTAGACAAAACAATTCTGAGCATAGATGAGTTTGAAGTTGCAGGTGGTGAGGGAAGTGTTCAGTTGCAAGAGTTGGCTGAAGATGATTTTGATGTCGAAGATAGCAACACGGATTTCTTCGTTGGAAAGAAATTCCCTATCAAGCTGGCTGATATGGACTACCTATCTTGGAAGAGGGATTTACAGGCTGACCAAACAGTGTTGAGAGAATTAGAAGACCTGGTCAATTTAATCACCCCACAGGAAGATCAGAAATTACAGACCTTGTTTAACTTGATTGATGACAAATTGGCACAGCCAATCAATCCAGATAACAAGAAAGTGATTATCTTCTCAGCCTTTGCGACGACAACAGACTATCTTTATAAAAATATTAGCCATTATCTCTTGGATAAGTATGGACTTCACACAGCCCAGATTTCAGGGACAAAAGGCTTTTCGACCACTTTGCCACTCAAAAATAAGGACTTGAACACCCTTCTGACCTATTTTTCACCGAGATCCAAGCAGAAGGACTTGCTTTATCCTGATGATCATCGAGAAATTGATGTCTTGATTGCGACAGATGTTATTTCAGAAGGTCAAAACCTGCAAGATGCTGATACCATGATTAACTATGACATTCACTGGAATCCTGTCCGTATTGTCCAGCGCTTTGGACGGGTAGATCGTATTGGTAGTCAGAACAAGTACATCCAGCTGGTCAATTTTTGGCCCAACATTGCTTTGGATACTTATATCGATCTCAAGGCGCGTGTGGAATCCAGAATGAAAATCTCTGTACTGACTTCAACGGCTGATGACAATGTCTTGACCAACGAGGAAATAGAGGACAATAATTATCGGAAGAAACAGCTCGAACGCCTCCAGACAGAGGTCGTTGATTTGGAAGATATGAATGAGGGGATTTCCATTATGGATCTAGGTTTGGAAGACTACCGTATGGACCTGCTCAGCTATTTAGCCAAACACCCAGAGTTAGAAGCTATGCCTAAAGGTCTTCAAGCAGTGGTGCAGGCAGGGCAAGGTCAACCAGCTGGAGCCATCTTCCTCTTGAAGAATATTGCCCACCAGACCCATCTCAGTAAGAAAAATCGTCTTCATCCCTACTATCTGGTTTATATCAGTGGCCAGGGAGAAACGGTCTACTCCATTGCAGATACCAAGGCATTGCTGGAACATTTACGCATGATTACCAAGGGCAAAAATCAGCCTGAGAAAGATTTGGTGGCAACCTACAATCGTGCCACTGATGATGGCGCCAAAATGGAGCATTACTCCGACCTCTTGCAAAGAAGTCTTGAAAATCTCGTGGAGAGCGATGAGGAGACCTTCAATGAGTCCCTCTTCACGTCAGATACCATTGACTTTATGGATAGCGGGGTGGACGGAAGTGATGATTTTGAACTAATGGCCTTCTTTGCCGTTTTGAAAGGAGAAGACTAAGATGCCGTTTTTACCATCTACTCAGATTCCAAGACCCAAAGTCCTCTACAAGCCTTATCAAAAAGGCAACAAGGACTTTCTAGATAATTTTGGTCTGTCTACAGCTGAGAAGCAGCTCCTACGGCAACAAATCGGCCAGATTACCGCTACCCATCAACTAGATGCCAAGACCCTCCCCATTCCAGCGGGCAAGACCATTCAGCAAATCATCGTCCTTCGGATTGACCTCTTGAGTCAGCAACTAGACCCGCACTTACTAGCAGAGCTGGACACTTATCTGGGATTTTACACTCTCTTTCATCTGGTATTTCCAGATGGGACTAGCCAGTATTTGATTCATTTTAAGGAAAAGCTGGCGCAATCGAGAGAGGGACGGAATTTTAAGATTGTTCGTCACTTTCAAACAGACAAACCTCTGGCATTGACCTACCAAGAAAGGGACTTGGACCAGTTTTATGAAAACTTGGTCAAACAAGCGGGGGAAGAAGAACTGGTCGGGGGCGGAGCTTCTATCAAAGACCAGATTGAGCAGACGGAACGCTTAGCAGCAATGGAAAAGCAAGCAGCCCAGCTCAAGAAAAAGATGTTTGCCGAAAAAGCCATGCGCAAACAAATGGAACTTCGAAAGGCCTACAAGGCCCTAGAAGAAGAAATCCAACAGTTGAGAACCGGCATTCACAGTTCAGCACCTTCATCTAAGGCTAGTTTTTAAGCTACTCATCGTTAGTTTTTTTCAAAATACAGCCAGTATTTCTTCAAAAAACTGCCTTGATTAACAAAAAACTATTACTTATATGAAAGTACTTCACAAGTGAATACAGGTTCAAAAAAATCCACAGTAAATTTCTGTGGACGATATGGTATAATAGAACAGTAGAAAAGTGCTCCTGTATCCATGAATGGATGTAGGAGAAAGACGGTGGTTACTTTCTAAGTGAGAGGACGGTGATGCCTATGTGCAATTCATCAAAATCTGACGGAAAGGGGGTAACAATCTTTTGACAGCGTTTGAAGTGGTACAAACTTTATTGAGTTTTGGTGGTTTCACCATCGCCTTGATAGGGTTGTGCTATAAAATCTTCAAAGATGACAAAAACATACTAAGATTAGTAGTGAAGAAATCTCCGACGGGAGAGAGTACTCACTACTTTTTTCATTCTCAAGATGATAAAGTAGAGGTGTC
>NZ_JAVIHI010000007.1:0-77391 GCF_036680365.1 Streptococcus sp. SS-4456
AAGAAATGGAAGCTCAAAGCCTTGTCAGCCACCAGCATAGCTGGTGGTTTTCTTGTTTTTCTCTACGAGAAAAACTGGCTCGAAGCCATAATAAAAATACCTACAATCTTCGTTTACATACTTAATTGTAGGTATTTAAATTCTAAAATCTATTGGTTAAAACAATTCTTTATAAAAAGCGATGGTTTCTTCCAAGGTTGGCATGAATGGGTTACCCGGTGCGCAGGCATCAATCAAGGCATTCTTAGATAGGTATTCAAAGTCAAACTCTTCTTCCTTGATGTCCAACTCTGTCAATTTCTTAGGAATACCAACTTTAGCAGACAATTCTTCAATTTGTGCAATGGCGTAGTCTGCACATTCCTCATCAGATTTACCTGCAATATCAAGTCCTAGTGCTTTAGCAACATCACGGAAGGCTGCAGGCACACGTTTTGCATTCTCACGTTCGATGATTGGCAAAATCATAGCACAGCAAACACCATGCGGCAGGTCATAAACAGCACCCAACTGGTGAGCCATTGAATGAACATAGCCTAAGCCAGCATTATTGAAACTCATACCTCCAAGGAAAATAGCATGAACCATAGCTTCCCGAGCTTCGATATCCTGTCCATTCTCAACTGCACGAGGTAAGTACTCTTTGATAAGCTCAATCGCTCCCATAGAGAGTTTCTTAGTCACACCATAAGCACCCGGTGTTACCAAAGCTTCAATAGCATGAGTTAGAGCATCCATACCTGTCGCTGCTGTCAGAGCCGCTGGTTTAGAGAGCATAAGTTCAGGGTCATTGACTGACATGACAGCCAAGCTATTTTTGTCTACCATAACCATTTTTACCTTACGATCTTCATCGGTAATAACATAGTTGATAGTAATTTCTGCTGAAGTACCTGCTGTTGTATTGATGGCCACAACAGGCAAGCCAAGTTTTTCAGACTTATGCAAACCTTCATAGTCTTGTGGCTTACCGCCATTAGTTGCCATGATAGAAATACAGCTTGCCGCATCTTGAGGGGATCCGCCACCAACTGAGATGATGAAATCACAGTCATTTTCTTGAAGAGTAGCTAATCCATCATAAACATTTTTACAGGTTGGGTTTGGATCAACCTGACTGAATACTACATAGTTTACTCCTGCTTCATCCAGAGGCTTGGTTACCTTAGGAAGAATATCGCTAGTGCGGATAAATTCATCCGTCACAAGCAGAGCCTTCTTGTAGCCCAAATCCTTAACGTAACCACCGATTTCATTGACACAACCGCGACCAATCAAGTTGACCGCTGGGACGTAAAATGTTGCCATAGACAACCTCCTGTAAGATTTATAGTAGTTAATGACATTGTTTTTTCTTTATGTTATTATACTATAAAACTCGGATATATTCAACTATTATGTGACGTTTTTAACAAAATAAAATGATATATAAAACTCCTAATCTTGCTTGCAATCACATCAAATTTCATTCTGATTTACTCAGCTGGCAATTTGAAATATCCCTGTCCAGTTTGTAAAGGCTTCCTTACGCATTTTTTCAATTTCTACTCGGAAAGCTTGGGCAAGACTGGCACGATTGAAGGATGGAGCTATTTTGTGTCTATCTGTCATCACTTTTTGAACTAGGATTTCTACCTCTTCTCCATCCCTAATTCCTATATTCCAAAGTTCTTGTAGAACACTTGTATGAAACTGTTTTTCGTATTCTTTCATGGCCTCAATGGTCCAGTAATATTCACTACTTTCATCTTTTA
Source organism: Streptococcus sp. SS-4456 (assembly GCF_036680365.1). NCBI lineage: Bacteria > Bacillati > Bacillota > Bacilli > Lactobacillales > Streptococcaceae > Streptococcus > Streptococcus sp. SS-4456. Next base: position 1,755 of record NZ_JAVIHI010000007.1, read on the forward strand.
ACCATTTCCAAACAACATCAGCTTGCTTAGTCTTTGGCATCTCTATTTCACATGCCTGACACAGCAATAACTGGTTGGACAAGCTTTCTACATGAAACCATTTCCCTGAAACAATCGGAACATTTTTCACTCCACAAGTGCTGTGGCAGCGCCTGCAAAAAGGGCTTAATGTTTCAGTATTCTTTAAAATACCTAAGTCCAGCAATTGGTCCGACCAATATTCTACAACCGACAAGAGGTTTGTCGTTTTCTTATTCCAAATAAACATGTTCATATCTACCTTTCTACATTCTTTCAAGCATCTGTGCTTGGATTAAACTAGCCTGAATCATGGCCAGTTCTACAAGACAGACAAGATTGGTTAGGTCTGCATTTTCAAACATTCGGTGAGAGATAAATAACTTTGGTTGTAATCTCGTGAGCGGTTTTGCCCAGGCTTGAACACAGACATCAAACTGTTTGACCGACTGAAAATAAACTTGACTAACCAACATATAGGCTCGGCTATTTAACAAATAAGCATAATCCTGCATTAAATCACGACAAAATGAGGCTAGCCATACTGCTGCATACTTTTCTTCATCCTCTAGATAATGATTTAATAGCTGAAAAGTTAGCAGACTACCTCTGCTCATTTCAGGACTAACCGCTTGAAACTTGCTTTCGTTGCTCATCAAGGGATGCAAATGGAAATGTTCTGCATAGACTTCCCATTCTCTGTAAATATCTGTCCAAGTAATCTCAAGATTATTTTTCATTTCTACACACTCCAACTAGGATTTGATACCATCATAACACCATTTTTTATTTTTGTCAAACATGTTAAACAATATTTGTCAAAAAAATATTCTTGTGGTATAATGTGTTAAACAAAGCGAGGTACTGGCATGATTCTAGGTGATATCTTAAAAGAATTTCGAACTAAAAACAAACTATCTATGGATAGGTTTGCAGAACTATCTGGTTTAACCAAGGGATATATTTCTATGTTAGAAAAAAATCAGCATCCTAAAACAAAAAAAGCCCTCCTTCCAACCATGGAAACATTGGAGAAGGTTGCAAAAGGCATGAACATAGCTGTTTCTGATTTGGTTCAGAAACTTGATGAAGACCAAGCTATAGCCCTAACGCTTACCCCTGCCCAATTTGGACAATTTAAGCAATCTATTTCTCAGCAAGCACAGGTTTTAGATCAGACACTAGAGGGTGAATTTCATGACAGGTGGATTGCTTTCGGGCAAGAACAAGTAGCAGCAATGCAAATCTCTAATTCTAAATCAGCAACTGTACTTCATCTAGATGACTACCGTGAACGAACGGAATTGGCTGTTCCTGGCAAGGTTTCAGCTGGTACTGGCTACTGGCAGGATAGTGACTTTGACAACCTAGTATCCTTTTATAGCGAAGATATCCCTAAAAATCATCAATATGATACAATCGCTCAGGTTGTCGGAGATTCCATGGCACCTAGTATTCAGGATGGGGACTACCTCTTTATTCGTCTGACACCAGACATTCCTCTGAACTCAATTGGGATTTTCTCAGTTAATGGGGAAAATTTTGTTAAAAAATACAAGGGTTCTTACTTACAATCCCTCAACCCTGACTATGAGGATATTGATTTAAACCAGGAAGATGACATCCGTCCAATCGGTAGAGTAATTGATGTCTATAGTCAATCCTAACATATAGGAAAGCCAAACATAACAATAGCGAAAAGGAGGCCTTTCAGCCTCCCTTTTGTCTTTTAAATTGGAAAAGTCCATTACCAAAGTTGCACGACAAATAGTTAATGATTAAGTAATTATTCTGCTACCCTTATGTCTTTGATTGTCCTCTTATTTTGTTGTCTAAGTGTGGAGATTGCTTATTATGATGAAAATCACTAGAGGTTTTCTGATTTTCTTGGTTGCTAGCCAAGGATCTATCTTGACCATACAGTATTTACGACACGAATAAGGATTAGCCTACTTTTGATTGAACTGGGTAGCAAGGCTAAGTGTGAGTGAATGCTAAGCATTTTGCCAACAGATGCCTTCAGGCACCAAAGTAGGGATAATGGACTTTTCCCCTATTAGCAACCCTGCCTTACGGAGCAAAGCCACTAGTAGTATGTGCTATTCAATGAACGCAAATTTTCTCCTTTCACTGGGATTGATGGCGTTCCACATCATACTTCATTTCTTTTCAAATGTATTATAACACTTTTAGAAAACGCTATCAAACAATTATGTGCTAGAATGTTAATATTTTTTATCCACAGCCCTCACATAGACCTCCCACATCTTCTGCTGGGGTTTGGCAAAGGGATAGATAGGAAAGTCTTCTACGGAAACCCATTTTAATTCTTTGGTTCCTAGTAGTTTGGTTGTTTCGGCAACTCCTTCAATCAATTCTATCTGCCATTTGCGGTGACTGAAAATATGCTGAACGGTGTCAAATTCTTGCTTCTGCCAATCAACAGCCATACCATAACATTCTGTAAAGCTCTGCCGCATATCCGGCTGAACAACTTCTTCTGCTACTTCAAATAGTGAAACTTGTTTGTCAACGACTGCCCCTTTTTCCAAAAGCAGAAAGGACCAAAAACCTGATAAGAGCCCGGCTTCATTATTTTTTTCCAATAAAAATTGATTATCTTTATTGCGGATAATAAAGCCTTGATAGGCAACTGGAACTGGCTTTTTCTTTGGTGCTTTGATAGGGTACTTGTCCATGGTTCCATTTAAATAAGCTGCGCTAAAGTCTTTGACTGGACTGTCCTGGGGACGTGGGTTGACTGGTGATTCTATATCAGAGCCCAAATCCATCAGGGCTTGGTTGAAATCTCCAGGTCTATCTGGATCAATCAAAATTTCCATCAGGGCTTGAAAAATCTTGCGATTGGTTGGCAAGCCAATATCGTAATCCACTTCAAATAGGCGACTGAGAACACGCATAACATTGCCATCTACTGCTGGCTCTGGCAAATTAAAGGCTATACTTGAAATGGCTCCAGCAGTATAAGGGCCAATGCCTTTTAAACTAGAAATTTCAGCATGCGTGGTCGGAAATTGCCCTGCAAAGTCTTCCACCATTTGTTGAGCTGCCTGTTGCATATTACGAACGCGAGAATAATAACCCAAACCTTCCCATAGTTTGAGTATGACCTCCTCTGGAGCTTTAGCCAAATCAGCAATAGTCGGTAAGTGATGAAGAAAACGTTCATAGTAAGGAATAACAGTATCCACCCTTGTCTGTTGGAGCATGATTTCTGATACCCAAATTGCATAAGGATCCTTGGTTCTTCTCCAAGGTAAATCTCGTTTATTGGTATCATACCAGTCCAAAAGTGCCTTACGAAAAGCCTGAACCTTTTCTTCAGGCCACATAACTATTCCATATTCTTTCAAATCTAACATAAATCTAGTATAACACAAAGAAAGGGAGTGGGAAAGAACTCGACCTTTCATAGAAGAGTTCGTCTTCCCACCCCCGCACAGTTGATTAGGTCAGATTTGGAGTGTGAAACACGAACAAATCTGCCAATCAACCACTGCGCTGAGATGTTGACACTAACTTTGAGAAGCGGTGCTGGGCTTTTGCCCAGCCTCACTAATTTTTTCAATCTTTCCAGTCACAAACATGGTAAAACTTGCTGAGGCGATTGATTTTCCGTCTTGATTTTCTATCTTAACTTCGACGACCTTTGTTCGACTTCCATCGTGTGTACAATGTCCAATTACCGATAAATTATCTCCAGGTTTAGCCGCTTTCATATAATGGATATTGGATTGCAGAGTTACTGCATAAGAACCTTGGACCACAATCGTTAATCCTGCAACAGAATCGGCAAGCGTAAAGAGATAGCCTCCATGTGCCATTCCATATGGATTTAAAGAACTCTCTGATACTGTAGTTGTTAGCATAACTCGTTGATCATCAAGCATCTCGACATTAAAGTCATCCAATACTGTAATAGAGTTTAATTTCAGTTTATCTAACATTCTAATCCTCCCCTAATTGCTGGCTATTTTGCATTTGGTAATAGATACCTTGTTTAGCCATTAAATCATCATGATTTCCTTGTTCAACAATTTTTCCATCCACCATGACCAAAATCAAGTCAGCTGACTGGATAGTTGATAATCGGTGGGCAATGATGAAGCTGGTCCGCCCTTCCATCAACTTGCCAAAGGCTTCTTGTACCAAGAGTTCTGTCCGTGTATCGATGGAGGAGGTTGCCTCATCTAATATCAAGATTTTAGGGATTTTAACAAAAACACGCGCAATGGACAAGAGCTGACGTTGACCTTGGGATAAGGATTCGCCTCCATCTGTCAAAACTGTATCATAGCCCTGCGGAAGTTGTCGAATAAAGAAGTCTGCATTGGCTGCCTTGGCAGCTTCAATGACCAATTCCCTTGTGGCATTAGGATAGCCATAGGCGATATTCTCATGAATGGTCCCAGATTTTATCCAAGTCTCCTGCAAAACCATACCAATTTGCCTGCGAAGGTCCTCACGGCTATACTGGCTAATTGGAACACCATCTAAAACAATTTGTCCTTCTGTCACATCATAGAAACGCATAAGAAGGTTAATCATGGTTGATTTTCCTGCTCCTGTTGGTCCAACAATAGCAATTTTCTGGCCGGATTTGACATCAATATTCAGGTCTTCAATCAAAGACTGGTCATCTCTATAAGAAAAAGATACATTTTCAAAGGAGATGGCTCCCTTTAACTTCTCTGAATCAATTTTCCGCTCTGCCTGATCGTCAATACTAGCTTGACCCAAGATAACAAACAGCCTGTCTGCACAAGCTAAAGCGCTCTGCAATTCCGAAAGGACCGAAGAAATATCATTAAAGGGCTTGCTGTACTGACTAGCATAATTGAGAAAAGTTGTCAGCGAGCCAACTGTAAAATTGCCAGCCATAATCCTCATGGCGCCCAGACCAGCTAGCAAGGCATAGATGAGAGCATTGACAAAGCGGGTACTTGGATTGACCGTTGAAGAGGCGAAAATCGCTTTTTGAGAATAGGTCGCATACTGGTCATTGACTGCTTGAAAATGCGCTGTAAATTGCTCCTGAGCATTGAAAGACTGAACCAAGGTCAAGTGGCTGATGGATTCCTCTAACAATTGAGATTGCTGTCCACGAGCTTGAGTCTGTTGCCTATAATAGCCATAGGACTTCTTGGCAATATAACGTGCAACAAGTAGAGAAAGCGGGGTCAAGGCTACGACGACCAACATCATGGTCATATCTAGCCTAGCCATTGTAAAAATAGTTAGGAATATGGTTAACATACCAATGAAAAATTGGTTAAAAATCATTAAAAGCCCGTTGGTCAACTGCTCACTATCACTTGAAAAACGAGCAACCAAGTCACCAACTGACTGACGGTCTAAATAAGATAAGGGCAGCTGATGCAACTTTATATAGACCTGCTCACGCAAATCTGCAACCATACCATAGACCAAACGATTGGTTTCAAGGGGGAGATAACATTGCACCAAGGTATTGAGTAGGATAACAAGAGCCATTTTACCTAGTAAGTCAAGCAAAATCTGGCTGTCTGCTAGCAAAACCGCATCAACCGCTTGACCAATCAAAATTGGTAGATACACAGTTAGTAAGACATGTGCCAAGGTTCCCACGAGCATCATAGTCACTCTAAGAGGCTGTTTGAAAACCAATCGAACCAGTTGTTTAAAACTAGATTGCTTCATGGCTGTCCTCCTCCCTATGTTGAGATTGGTCGATTTCTTGGTAAATAGCAGAGCTTCTCAGCAAATCTTCATGTCGACCAAGTCCAACTTGGTGACCTTGATCCAAAACCAAAATCTGATCAGCCATACGCAAGCTATTGGTTCTTTGTGACACCATAATTAAGGTCTGTTCAGGAAATTCTTGACGAATTGCTGCCAATAAGCGACTTTCCGTTAAATAATCCAGAGCGGATGTTGCATCGTCCAAAATCAATATTGGAGCCATCTGTAAAATAGCACGCGCAATGGTCAAGCGTTGTCTTTGTCCGCCAGAAAAATTCTTCCCAAAGGCTTCTATAGAACTATCTAAACCACCTTTCTCCTCAACGAAAGATCTTGCCTGAGCAATTTCCAGGGCTGCCCACAAGTCGCTATCCGCCACAGCGTCTAAGCCCAATGAAAGATTGGAACGAACGGTTCCAGCAAAAAGTTGGGCTACTTGAGGAACGATAGCAATTTGTTGTCGCCATTCTTTTAGGTTCTTAGGACTTTTCCCATCGATAGAGTGAGAAAGCTGTTGGGGCGGCAAAGAATAAAGTGCTTGTAACAAATCCACCAATGTCGATTTACCAGACCCCGTACCACCGATTATTCCCATAAACTGTCCCTTAGGCAGTTCAAAGGTTATATCCAATAGAGCCTGCTCAGCAGATTTAGGATAAGTGAAAGAAAGATTGTTGACTGAAAAAACCAGCTCCTTATCATTAAATTGTACTTCTGGCAAATCCGCTTCCACATCCTCAGATTCTTGTTCAAAAACCTCTTGGATACGCTGGGCTGAAATATAGGTCTGATTAAGGGTAGAAACAACCATAATCATCTTGACCAATTCTACTAAAATTTGAAGAAGGTAGTTGATGAGGGCAACCAACATCCCCTGTTCAAGTAAGTTTTGTGAAATTGCAAGATTGCCTTGCCAGATAAGAATGAGTAGGGTACCATTTACTACTAAAAATGTTAATGGAGACAAGAGACTAGACCAGAAACCAGCCTGCAACTGTTGTTTCTTGTAAATCTGATTAACCCCTTGGAAAGCACTGATTTCACGTGCTCTTTGCCCAAAGGCACGAATTACTCGCCATCCAGTAACCGTTTCTCGTACCTGCCCTACCAGACTATCTACATCCTTGCGAATGGATTGATACATGCGGCTAGTAATAATGGAAATTCCTGTCACTATGATAAGTAAGAGGATAATCATTCCTAGAAAATAGACAGACAAACTAGGACTAATGTAGAAGGCCATCATCAGCGAACCAAATACAACAATCGGCGCCCGTAAAAATAATCGTAAAAATGTATTGATTCCTGTCTGAATTTGCATGGTATCACTGGTCAGTCTGGTCAATAGACTTGAAGACGAAAGAATATCCCGACTAGATTTCGGAAGCGAAAGAACCTTCTGGTACAAGTCATTGGTCAAAGCTTTTGTCACTCCAACCGCCGCCTTAGCTGAGAAATACTGGGCAGTAAGTGAAACGAAAATACCGACACAAGCTAGACCAACCAATAATAAAAGCATGGCAACCAGGTCCCCCTGATTGCCATTTGGAATGATTGTATCAACAATGAAAGCGATAATTAAAGGGACTAGGAGCTCAAAACTAGCTTCTAATAGTTTAAAAACGGGACCTAGGATCGCTTCCTTCTGATAGGGTTTAAAATATCTAAAAAATCTTTTCATCCGTTTATTCAGCAGCAATTGCTTGTGCAGCTGTGATGATACCAAGCTTGTAAACATCTTCTGAACTGCATCCACGTGAAAGATCGTTCACAGGCTTATTCAAACCTTGCAAGACCGGACCTACCGCTTCGTAACCACCAAGACGTTCTACAACCTTGTAAGTGATATTTCCTGCTTCAATAGCTGGGAAGACAAAGACATTGGCTTGACCTGCTACTGGACTTCCAGGTGCTTTCAAACGTGCTGTATCAGGAACCAAGGCAGCATCCATCTGCAGTTCTCCATCAATCAATAGGTCTGGGCGAAGTTCTTGAGCCAAGCGAGTCGCTTCTACAACCTTATCAACACGTGGACCTGAACCTGAACCTTTTGTTGAGTATGAAATCATAGCTACTTTTGGATCGATACCAAATGTTTTTGCAGTCTCTGCTGATTGGATGGCAATCTCTGCCAAGGTTTCTGCATCTGGTTCAATGTTGATTGCACAGTCACCAAAGACAAACTTGTGCTGGTCTTTAACCATCAAGAAGACACCCGAAGTACGCTTAACACCTGGTTTTGTCTTAATAATTTGAAGGGCAGGACGTACAGTATCTGCTGTTGAGTGGATTGCACCTGAAACCATACCTTCTGCTAATCCCATTTGTACCAACATCACACCAAAGTAGTTGACATCACGCAAAATTTCATCGGCCTGCGCCTCATCAACCTTGCCTTTACGAAGAGTAACAAATTCATGCTTCATGGCATCGAAGTTTGCGTAATTGTTAGGATCAATAACTGTGATCCCAGGGTTTGAGAAACCAAAGTCTGTCAACAAAGTATGAACATCTTCTGGCACACCAAGGATGATAGGCTCTACCAAACCTTCAAATTTCAAACGAGCTGCTGCACGCACGACGCGCTCATCTGTACCTTCTGGGAAAACGATACGTAGTTTTTTACCTACGATTTTTTGCTTCATTTCACCAAATAAATTCCGAATTTCCATTAAAATTCTCCTTTTAAATATTATTTATTAGTTAACAATGTAATAACAGCCTGAAAGTCGTCTGGAAGTGGAGCTTCCAAGTCAATCCTTTGGGCTGAGAAGGGATTGTCAAAAGCCAAATTGTGACAATGCAAAGCCTGACGTTGAATACCACATTCTAAACTGCCACCATACATATCATCTCCCAATAAAGGAAAACCAATATGTGAAAAATGGACACGAATCTGATGTGTTCGACCAGTGTGCAACTGAATGTCTACCAAATGAATATCTCCCCATGATTGCACAAGTCGATAGGAAGTATGGGCATATTTTCCCGTCTTGGTCACACAACGTGTGATAATACTATTTTCTGGACGACCAATTGGGGCAATGATATCTCCCTCTGCTTCCAAAACACCCTCTCCCTTAACCAGAGCATAATAGCGTTTGTGAATCAGCTTGGCCTGCAACTGCTTGTCCAGTCGAGCATGGGCATAGCCATGCTTGGCAAAGAGCATGACACCAGAAGTATCCCTGTCTAGGCGCGTGACAATATGAACCTGTTTGTTTTCATAAGCCTGATCGACCAGATAGCCCTTGACAAAATTGGCAATGGTAGAAGAATGGAGTGCTGAGGGTATCGAAGCATATCCAACTGGCTTATTGATAGCAAGAAAGTGATCATCTTCATAGATAATATCCAGCGGAAAGGAAATCGGTTTCAAACTTCCAGTCAAATCCTCCTCAGCTGGTATGTCAATTGTAACCCTATCTCCAATATCAAGCAAGTAAGTTGCATTGCGTTCCATATCATTGACCCAAATATTGCCACCTGTGTACTTGATTTTTGCCAACAAGCCCTTTGAAACACCATGCTTCTTCAGAAAGGTTTTAATCTTGGTATGCTGGTCAGCTATAAATTCAAACCGCATTACTCCACCTCTCCAATGAAGGCATCTTTGACCCGATTCCAAAAACTGGTGTGACTTGGCGTAGCAAGAAAATGAATTTTATGCTGGTCAATCTGGTACTCTATCTTTTCGATATTATCATAAACATAGGTCTTGTTATCAACGGCAATAGAATAGCGGTCACTATGTTTGGGCTCAATGACTATCTTGTCTTTTTTTGGAACCACTATAGAAGAACCCAAGGTCCGATAAACGCGGTTATTTAGACTGGCTACTTCTGCAATCTGCAGGGCCTCAATGGTCGGATGCAAGACAGCTCCACCTAAGGATTTATTGTAGGCCGTCGAACCTGTTGGAGTAGATACCGAGATGCCATCTCCCCTAAAGCGTTCAAACGGTACATTGTTGATAATGACGTCTGCCACCATGGTTTTGGATAAACGCTTGATAGTCGCCTCATTCAGAGCACGCGCCTCCACAACCCGACCATCCAGTAGTTTGACCTTGACATTCAAAATGGGATAGGACACCCTTGCACCTGTATCTAATTTAAGGTTTTCAATCAGTTTATCTACTTCAAAGTCACGGTAATCCGTATAAAATCCTAGATGGCCTGTATGAATACCGACAAAACGCACACGGTCAATCAACTTTTCATACTTATGAAAGGCCGACAGGAGCATACCATCACCACCGATTGAAATCACAATATCAGGATTTTTAGGTGTCAGTATGAAATTTGCTTCTTTCAATTTTGTCCAAAGTTCTTTGGAAACTGCCTCACTCTTTGGATTTCGGCTAGCGAGCAGAGCGATTTTTTTTCTACCTGTATTCTTCATCTGTATCATCACTATTTCCGACACCGTCATTCAGCTTCCTATGTGCAGGATCGAATAAGGCCTGGGCCTCCTGAATGTCGTTACGGATTTTTCGCATCTCCTCATCTAATTCATAGGCAATCTTTGCTGTCACTTCCAAGCGTTTCTTGATTTCTTCAGGAAAATTTCCTTTGTACTTATAATTTAGGGAATGCTCAATGGTCGCCCAGAAGTTCATAGAAAGAGTACGGATTTGGATTTCTGCCAATACCGTTTCATTGCCATTTATGGTGTCCACGGGGTATGAAATAACTACATGATAGGACCGGTAGCCAGAAGCCTTTCGGTAGTTAATATAATCCCTTTCGTGAACAATCTGCATATCTTTGCGCTTGCGTAAAATCGCCAAGACTTCCTCAATATCGTCCACAAATTGAACCATAATTCGAAGCCCAGCAATATCCTGCATATCTTGAGCCAGATTTTCTAACTTAATCTGTCGTAGGGCCATCTTTTCCTTAATGGATTCAATAGGCTTTACCCGACCAGTCACGAACTCTATAGGAGAGTGGCGATTGGCTTTCCGGTACTGCTTGCGAATACCACGCAGTTTGATTTTCAACTCACCTACTGTCTGGATATAGGGGTCTAAAAATTCTTCCCAGTTAAAGTCCATACTGCCCCTTTCTTGTCAAAATTTTTAAATTGTATTAGAATAACACAAAGACTATTCTATTATAACACATTGAAAGGGTTTACTGCATGAAAAACCACCTTGAAATTGAGTATAAAACCTTATTAACCAAATCCGAGTACCTACGCCTTCTCTCTGATTTTTCAGACGTAAGCCCTGTTCTTCAAACCAACCACTATATTGACACTCCTGATTTAGATATGAAGAACCACCGTTTTTCACTCCGTATTCGGACTTTTAAGGAAATAGCAGAGCTGACCCTAAAAATTCCCCAGGAAATTGGCAATCAAGAGTACAATCAAGTTCTAGACATCCAGACTGCTCATCAGTTAATCGAAAACTTCCAACTGCCCGCAGGACACATTGCCGACATCATCTCAGCCACAGATGTTCCGATTGACAAACTGGCTGTCTGGGGGAGCCTGACTACCAAACGTCATGAAAAAGAAACCTCCATCGGACTGATGGCCCTAGATGAAAATGAATACGCTGGACAAGTGGACTATGAACTGGAAGTTGAAGTGACGGATGCCCATGAAGGAAAAATTCTCTTTGAAGACTTTCTCAAGAAGAACTCCATCCAATTTAAATATGCCAGCAGTAAGGTTGCACGAACTGCTAGCCATCGAAAATCAGTCCAATAAGGCTGATTTTTTTACTTGAATACTGAAAAAATTTCTTTTTTTTGATAGAATAGAACCATCTATTGTAAAATTTTCTTTTATGTTTCTCATAAAAGCTTAGTGTGTAAAAGGAGTTACTTGAAAATGGGTCAACCACTCGGTGAAAATAACATTAAAATCTTCTCACTCAATAGCAATCGTGCCATCGCTGAAAAAATTGCCGCATCAGCTGGTCTTCCACTAGGAAAATTATCATCACGCCAGTTTTCAGACGGTGAAATCCAAATCAACATTGAAGAATCTGTCCGCGGTGTAGATGTTTATATCATCCAATCTACTAGCTACCCAGTCAACAACCACTTGTGGGAATTGCTGATTATGATTGATGCCTGCAAACGTGCAAGTGCCAATACGATTACTGCAGTTATGCCTTATTTTGGCTATGCTCGTCAGGACCGTACCGCATCTCCACGCGAACCAATTACTGCTAAACTTGTTGCCAATATGTTGGTCAAAGCAGGTGTTGACCGTGTCCTAACTCTCGATTTACACGCTTCTCAAATCCAAGGTTTCTTTGATATCCCCGTTGATAACCTTCTTACAGAGCCATTATTCGCTTCTTACTATATGGAAAAAGGGCTCTGTGGTGAAGACGTCGTCATCGTTAGTCCAAAAAATTCGGGTATCAAACGTGCGCGGAATATCGCAGAATTTTTGAATGCTCCTATTGCTATTATCGATTACGCTCAAGATGATTCTGAGCGTGCAGAAGGTTACATCATCGGAGATGTTGCTGGTAAAAAAGCTATCTTAGTTGACGATATCCTAAATACTGGTCGGACCTTCTCACAAGCCTCAAAAATCGTTCAAGAGGGCGGAGCTACTGAAATTTACGCTGTTGCCAGCCATGGTCTGTTCGCGGGTAGTGCGGCGGAACTTCTGGACGCTTCTCCAATCAAAGAAATCCTTGTAACCGATTCAGTCGCAAGTAAGGAACAAGAGCCTAAAAATATCGCCTTTATTACTGCTAGTGACTTGATTGCTGATGCCATCCATCGTATTCAAAAACACCAACCACTCAGCCCACTCTTTAAGTTTACAAATCCAGAAAAAGAGAACTAGGAGTACCTTATTTGATTTATTTAGATAATGCAGCCACCACTGCCCTATCTCCCACTGCTCTCCGACGGATGTTGGAAGTAGCGCAAGAAACCTATGGCAACCCTTCCAGTATTCACCAGGCTGGAAGAAAAGCCAACCAAATTTTACGCCAAGCCAGACAAGATATCGCCCAAGTTCTCGATCTCCCAGCAGATCACATCATTTTTACAGCTGGAGGGTCTGAGGCTGATAATTTGGCTATTCAGGGCTATGCCCTTGCCAATCAAGCCAAAGGCAAACACCTGATTACTACTGCTATCGAGCACCATGCAGTTCTTCATACTATGCAATACCTTGAGGAACGCTTTGGGTTTGAAGTAACCTATATTCAGCCGATCAATCAGGTCATCACTGCCCAGCAAATCCAAGAAGCCCTACGCCCAGATACCATCTTGGTCAGTACCATGTTTGCCAACAATGAAACTGGCCAACTGCTTCCCATTAAAGAAATTGGTCAACTATTGGCCGACCATCAGGCAGTCTTCCATGTAGATGCTGTGCAGGCAATCGGAAAAATGGATGTGAAGCCCACTGACTATGGGATTGATTTTCTAGCTGCATCTGCCCATAAATTTCACGGACCAAAGGGAGTTGGTTTTCTATATAGTCGCTTGCAAGGATTTGACGCACTTATTCATGGAGGTAAGCAAGAGCGACAACACCGAGCAGGCACAGAGAACCTACCAGGAATAGCTGCCATGGCACTTGCCCTCAAGGAACAAATCCAGTTACTTGAGCAACATACAGCCCATATTGAAAGTTTGAAAGAACACCTCATTTCCGGACTAGATGGGGCTTCATTTTATATCAATCAAGCTGGTTCCCATCTCCCTCATGTCATCAACATAGGTTTCCCAGACAAGCTCAATGAGCAAGTTCTGATGAGATTAGACCTGGCTGGAATTGCAGTTTCAAGTGGGTCAGCTTGTACTGCTGGCGTTGTTCAGAACAGTCATGTACTGGAAGCCATGTACGGAAAAGAATCTCATCGATTGAAAGAGTCCATCCGTATCAGCCTATCTGAAACAAATACCCTAGAAGAGATAGATATTCTTCTTACAGAATTAAAAAAAATTATTGGAGGATAAAATGGCCTTTCAACAATCAGTTAGCCTAAAAGATTGCGCATTTACCTATCACATTAGCCCTAACATCAAAAAATACACCCTAAAAGATACCACTTTTGAACAAACAAAAGCAGGTCACTACCAACTCACGCGCCTCTTGGAAGAAGTTCCTAACTCAAATCAGGGTTTTCTTTTAAAGATTATTGTCAATAAAGAGTTGAATGGTTTTAAAATCAACATCACAGACAAATCTGGCTTGCACTTGGTCAATATCTTTAAAGAAAATGGAAACAAGGTCATCCAGGAAAAATTCTACTTCTTGATGGATAGCTTAGTGGACCGTGACCTATTTACAAAGGAAGGTTAAGCATGATTATTGTTCACTATCAAGATGCTTACAAAATAGATAGAAAACAAGAGTTTGACAATCTGGATGCAGCCAAACTGGCCTTCTCAGGTTGCCTCACTCTTCCTGATTACTATCCTGTAACCAAACTAATACGAGATGGTCACCAGTTAGATTATAAAGGAACCATTGGTGACCTCTACCGCTACTTTCAAACACTAGACTAGGCAACATTTTATGCTTAGTCTTTTTCAATCCAATCTGTTGATTTTTTCACAATCTTGGACTAGAATAGAAGAAAGAATTGAAAATGAATGAAAAATTGGTAGGCCTATACTCAAGTAAAATAAGCATTAGACCAGTCAGCTAGTATAGTATTGTCGTCAACCATATTTAAGGAGGTCATTGTGAAAAACGAAAAAAAAGCAGATATCCCGCGCGCAACTGCCAAGCGCCTTTCTCTCTACTATCGTATCTTTAAACGCTTTTATGCCGGCAATATTGAAAAAGCTAGCTCCAAGGAAATTGCAGAAGCCATCGGTATCGACTCCGCAACCGTGCGCCGTGACTTCTCCTACTTCGGTGAACTAGGTCGCCGTGGCTTTGGCTACAATGTAAAAGAATTGATGGATTTCTTTGCGGAAATTCTGAACGATAATTCCATCACCAATGTTATGCTTGTCGGTGTTGGAAATATGGGGCGTGCCCTACTCCACTACCGCTTCCATGAGCGTAATAAAATGAAAATTGTCATGGCCTTTGAAGCGGATGACAATCCAGCGGTTGGAACCGTTGATGAAAATATTCCCATCCATGCTATTTCTGAAATCAAAGAACGTATTTTGGAAGCAGATGCCCAAACAGCGATTCTGACCGTACCAAGTATCAAGGCTCAAGAGGTAACCGATATATTAGTCGAAGCTGGTGTCAAAGGCATTCTCAGTTTCTCTCCGGTCAATTTATCGGTTCCCAAAGATGTAGTCGTTCAGTATGTTGACCTGACCAGCGAGTTGCAAACCCTTCTCTATTTTATGCGCAAGGGTGAATAATGAACAGAGGAACCGAATTCCCGGCTCCTCTCTTTTTATCCTCTAAAATAGCTCACTTTCTTCCCTAAAAGAATAATAGTCCTTATTTCCTACAATCAAATGATCCAACAAGACCAGTCCTAGTGTTTCGCAGGACTTTTTTAAATTCTCGGTAAATAATAAATCGTTCCTACTTGGCTCAACGGATCCCGACGGATGATTATGAACAATGACAATGGATGTTGCCATGCATTTTACCGCATAATGCAGGATTTCTCTTGGCTCAGCAATACTCCGGTTGACACTTCCTATAAAAATAGTCTTTTGACTGATAATCTGATTTTGCGTATTGAGATAGAGGGCAACTAGATGTTCTTGCTTTTTATCTCCAAGTTCTTGGATCATCTTTCGGCCCAATTTCTCACTTCCTAAAATACGTTCATTCAATAAAAGCTCCGACTGGTTAATCCGTTTTCCTAGCTCAATCATGGCCTTGATTTCAATCGCTTTGACACGACCGATGCCTGTCAAGCTCTGCAATTCTTCAATAGACAGCTCTCTAAGGGCAGCCAAACTTTCCAAGCGATTGAGTAGATTATTGGACAGGATAGAAACAGGCTCATTTTTGGTTCCTGTTCGGATAAAAATAGCCAATAATTCCTGATTACTCAATTTTTCTGCCCCAACTTCTAGTAATCTTTCTCGTGGCAAAAGTGCCTCTTCCTTAAAATCAATTTGGTACATAAAATCCTCCTCACCTAATTATTCGCAATCTAGCAAAAGAATTAAAAAGGACTGAGAAAATTCTCAGTCCTAAACCTTACTGACCATAATCATATTGGTTATATGATTTGTTAAATGAATCAAGTATATCTTGTGAGGTTTCAGTATAAGGCGTTGTTGATTCTAGCACACCTTTTACGATAATCCGTGCAGTCGCATCATAGTCTGTACAAGTTACCAAGGTTACTTCTGTACGTCCTTCTACATCATCAATAACATAGACACTCTCAGGTGTAACTGTCTGCACACTGTCAATCACATAAGTATAAACATTGGTCTTGTCAGTAATATAGATTTTCATACCATTCTGGGCCCTATCCAATGGAGAGAAGAGAACATCTGCGGCACCGGCTACACCAAAAATGTGGTGACTAGCCAAAGCATAATTCCCTTTCCCCATTTCCTGGGTTTCCTTCATGGTTCCAGCACCGTACATTAAAGATGTGTTCCCCACACCTTTGAAAATAGGTAAATTGATTCCAAGTTCTGGGATTGAAATACCACCAATTACTGGTAAACGTTGGGCTTCCCACTGGGCAGCCAATATAGCTTCTGTAGAAATGGCCTGCACCTGTTCAAAATCAAAAGTTGTTTCTGCCTCTTTGTTTTTTTCAATGTCTTCAGCAGTGACTTTAGAAATCTGATATTTATTGGTATTCCATCCAATTATAAAATTACGGATAGAAGTGTTAAAGATGAGAGCTAGAGAAATCAAAACCAGCAATAAAGCTAGAAGATTACGCCAAATCCCACTTTTTCCTTTTTTACTTTTAGCACGTTTTGACATAGAATTCTACTCCTGCTCTTCTTCATTCTTGACATCTGCAGCATCCACTAATGCAAATGTCATAATTTTTGCCTCATCGTTTAGACGCATGACCTTGACACCCATGGTTGAACGACCAGTTTGGGAAATATTGGCAACACTGGTTCGGATGATAACACCGGTATCTGTAATCACCATAATATCCTCATCGCCCGATACAGTAGTCAATCCCGCTAAAGAACCATTTTTCTCTGCAACTTTAAGGGTCTTAATCCCCTTACCACCACGGCCTTTGGTAGGATATTCGCTGGCTGGTGTTCGCTTACCAAAACCTTTTTCTGTCAAGACAAGGACTTCCTGGTCATCTGAAATCATGGTCGCACCAACCAACTGATCTCCCTCACGTAAATTGATACCACGAACACCAGTTGCAGTACGCCCCATATTTCGAACATCTGTTTCTGTAAAGCGAACAGAATAACCAAATTTAGTACCCATGATAATATCCGCCTGACCATTTGTCAAGAAGACGTTAATCAATTCATCATCTTCTTTCAGGTTCAAGGCCTTAAGACCACTTTGACGGATATTGGCAAATTCTGAAACACTAGTCCGTTTGACAACACCTTGACGGGTTGCGAAGAAAAGATAGCTGTCTGCTTCTTGGTCCTTGGTCACGTTGATGATAGTCTGGATTGCTTCATTTTCTTCCAACTTGAGCAAGTTGACAACTGGCAAACCTTTAGCCGTACGACCATACTCAGGGATTTCATACCCCTTCAAACGATAAACACGACCTTTATTGGTAAAGAACAAGAGGCGGTCATGTGTGCTGGTCGAAACCAACTCACGCACAAAATCATCGTCCTTGACACCTGTTCCTTGAACACCACGTCCACCACGTTTCTGAGCCTGGAATTCATCCTGAGCCAGACGTTTTATGTATCCTTGATTTGACAGGGTAATCAAGACATCTGTTTCCTCAATCAAGTCCTCATCTTCAAGAGAAAGAACTTCTCCGACCATCAATTCTGTACGACGTGGGTCAGCGTACTTGCGCTTAACCTCATCCAATTCTTCTTTGATAATCGTGACAACACGCTCTGGTTTGGCCAAAATATCAGCCAAATCAGCAATCAAGGCAATCAGCTCATCATATTCAGACTGAATTTTGTCACGTTCCAAGCCTGTCAATCGACGGAGGCGCATATCAAGAATAGCCTGGCTCTGACGTTCAGAAAGCTCAAATTTCTCCATCAACTCAGCCTGGGCAATAGCGTCCGTTTCTGAATTACGGATAATGCGAATGACCTCATCAATGTGGTCAAGGGCAATCAGCAAGCCTTCCAAGATATGAGCACGCGCTTCTGCTTTTTCTTTATCGAATTGCGTACGACGAGTGACTACTTCCTTCTGGTGTTCAATATAGGATTCTAAAATCTGACGGACAGAAAGAATTTTCGGTACCCCGTTTTGGATGGCCAACATGTTGAAACTAAAGTTGGTCTGCAACTGGGTTTGCTTGAATAAATTATTCAAAATAACGTTGGCAGAAGCATCACGGCGAACTTCGATAACAAAACGTACACCCTCGCGGTTGGATTCATCCCGAACAGCTGTAATCCCATCGATGCGCTTTTCTTGCACCAATTTGACAATATGTTCTTGAACCTTGGATTTATTGACCATATATGGAAACTCGGTTACGACAATCCGCTCACGGCCATTGCCATATTCTTCAATCTCCGTACGAGAACGTAGGGTAATAGAGCCTTTCCCAGTCTCATAGGCCCGGTGAATACCAGATTTCCCCATGACCAAGGCACCAGTTGGAAAGTCAGGACCAGGCAAGACTTCCATGATTTCACGAGTTGTTACCTCTGGATTATCCATGACCAGCTTGACAGCTTCGATCGTCTCACCCAAGTTATGGGGCGGAATATTGGTCGCCATACCTACAGCGATACCTGTTGTACCGTTTACTAGCAGGTTAGGGAAGCGAGCCGGTAGAACTTCTGGCTCACGCTCACTAGCATCATAGTTGTCCGCAAAGTTTACAGTATTCTTGTTAATATCACGGAGCATTTCCAGAGCAATCTTACTCATGCGTGCCTCTGTATAACGTTGGGCGGCCGCACCATCACCGTCCATAGAACCAAAGTTTCCGTGACCATCTACCAACATGTGGCGATACGACCACCACTGCGCCATACGGACCATGGCCTCATAAATAGCACTATCACCGTGTGGGTGGTATTTACCCATAACATCCCCTGTAATACGGGCTGATTTCTTATGTGGTTTATCTGGTGTAATCCCTAACTCATTCATTCCGTACAAAATACGGCGATGAACAGGCTTGAGACCATCACGCACATCTGGCAAAGCACGTGAAACGATAACACTCATCGCATAGTCGATGAAGGATGATTTCATCTCATTTGTCAGGTTTACCGTTACTAAGTTTTTATCTTGCATCTTATGCCTCTTTCAACAGTCATTGTGCCTCTATTATACCATATTTTACGATAAAACTCTTTATTGGAAACTATCATGTAAACATTTTCAAAGTCCCTTTCACAAGTGACAAAAGGCATAAAAAGTGCTAGAATGGTAGATGGTTGGGATGATATCATCCCCAAATAAAACTAAGGAGATGTTTAGAATGACTGCAACTAAACAACACAAAAAAGTTATCCTTGTCGGTGATGGTGCCGTAGGTTCAGCTTATGCTTATGCCCTTGTTAACCAAGGTATCGGTCAAGAATTGGGTATCATCGATATCAACAAAGACCGTACACAAGGTGACGCAGAAGATTTGAGCCACGCATTGGCCTTCACTTCACCTAAAAAAATCTACTCTGCTGAGTATTCAGATGCTCACGATGCAGACCTAGTTGTTTTGACAGCTGGTTTGCCACAAAAACCAGGTGAAACTCGTCTTGAATTGGTAGAGAAAAACCTTCGTATCAACCAACAAATCGTTACTGAAATTGTTAAATCTGGTTTCAACGGTATCTTCCTTGTTGCTGCTAACCCAGTTGATGTCTTGACTTACTCAACTTGGAAATTCTCTGGTTTCCCTAAAGAACGCGTTATCGGTTCTGGTACTTCTCTTGACTCAGCTCGCTTCCGTCAAGCCTTGGCTGACAAAATCGGCATCGACGCTCGTTCAGTTCACGCCTACATCATGGGTGAGCACGGTGACTCTGAATTTGCAGTTTGGTCACACGCAAACGTTGCTGGTGTGAAATTGTATGATTGGTTGCAAGACAATCGCGACATCGATGAGCAAGGTCTTGTTGACTTGTTTGTATCCGTTCGTGACGCTGCTTACTCTATCATCAACAAAAAAGGTGCTACTTACTACGGTATCGGTGTTGCTCTTGCTCGTATCACAAAAGCAATCTTTGACGATGAAAATGCAGTTCTTCCATTGTCAGTTTACCAAGCTGGTCAATATAAGGGTGTTGAAGATGTCTTCATCGGTCAACCAGCTATCATCGGCGCACACGGTATCGTTCGTCCAGTAAACATCCCATTGAACGATTCAGAATTGCAAAAAATGCAAGCTTCTGCTAAGCAATTAAAAGACATCATCGATGATGCCTTCGCTAACCCAGAGATTGCTGCTGGTGTTAAAAACTAAGTAGACTAAAAAGGTGAACCATTGGTCCACCTTTTTTCTATTTTCGTATATCATACCGTAACATGGCAATGCCATCAGCGACTGTTGATTCTACCAAGGCCAGCTTTTGTTCCTCTGGAAGAGTATTAAATAGGGAAATTCCTTCTCCCAAAATTGTGGGAATGATACCGATAATGATATGGTCAATAACTTTTTCTTCTAAGCATGCCTGTACAAGTCCAGCACCTCCGAATAGCCAGATATCACCACCTTCTTCTGCCCGCAATTGCTCGATTTCTGCAACAATGTCCTTTACAAATCGTACATTGTTATAGTTAGCATATTCAGAACGACTGGCAATAATAAACTGCTTTTCCTGATATCCCTCAATCATCTCCAGAGGGCAATCTTCCAATGATTTTCGCCCCATGATGACCGTATCACAGCTACTGAAAAATGCGGGATTATCGAATTGCAAGGTCGTGTCATATTTATCTGTACCATGCCCCTCTATCCAATCATAACTCCCGTCTGTTCGAGCGATATAACCGTCTAAACTCATTGCAATATTCAAAACTAGGCGTCTAGCCATAACTTTCCTCCTCACATATTCTCGAGTAACCAAGTATAACATAAAAATCTATATTAGGCAGAAGATGGATTTTAATTTCGAGCAAAAAGTGTCATCTATGCTGCCAGACTAGTTTGCCTTCTGATTTTCAAGCTCATGATAAAAAGGTCCACTGGACCTTTTTATTACTTAGATTTAATATAGTTAACACCATCAGCTTTTGGTGCGACTGCTTTTCCGAAGAAGGCAGAAAGGGCAACGACTGTGATAAGGTAAGGTGCGATTTGTAGATATACTGTCGGAATATCTTTCAAACCTGGAAGCTGACTTCCAACCACTGCCAAACTTTGAGATAATCCAAAGAAAAGACTAGCCAACATGGCACCAATTGGATTCCACTTACCAAAGATTACTGCGGCCAAGGCGATGAAACCTGAACCAACGATGGTTGTTGCAGAGAAGTTGATGTTTACGGATTGGGCACTTACTGCACCACCAACACCACCAAGGAAGCCTGCAATCAATACCCCTGCATATCGCATAGCGTATACGTTGATACCAAGCGTGTCAGCTGCTTGTGGGTGTTCACCTACTGAACGAAGACGTAGACCAAACTTAGTCTTATAGAGTATGAACCATGCCAGGAATGCTGTTGCAATTGCAACATAGCCCATCAAACTCGTATTCTTAAAGAAAATATCTCCAATAACCGGAATATCAGCCAATACTGGGAATGAAAACTTACCAAATGACTGAGTGATGCTGTCAGTTTGTCCCTTGTTATAGATAACTTTGACAAGGAAGACACCCAAGGCTGGAGCTAGAAGGTTCAACACTGTACCAGATACGACGTGGTCTGCACGGAAGTTAATGGTAGCCATGGCATGAACTGCTGCAAATAGAACTCCTGCTAAACCACCAACTAGGATTGCTAACAAAGGAGTTGATTTACCAAAGGTTTCAGCAAATTCAATGTTGAAGACAACGCCGGCAAAGGCACCGATAAC
This sequence comes from Streptococcus sp. SS-4456, assembly GCF_036680365.1. Taxonomy (NCBI): domain Bacteria; kingdom Bacillati; phylum Bacillota; class Bacilli; order Lactobacillales; family Streptococcaceae; genus Streptococcus; species Streptococcus sp. SS-4456. The sequence continues at coordinate 23,572 of NZ_JAVIHI010000007.1, forward strand.
CATAATCCCCTCCAAACCCACGTTTACGATACCGCCACGTTCAGAGAAGACACCACCAAGACTTGTAAAAATCAGGGGTGCTGAGTAGATTAACATCTGCGAAATGAGTAAGGCAAGAATGGAAATATTCATCTTATTTCGCTCCTTTCGCTTTATTTTTTGCTTTAAGCAATTGCTCAAAGATAAATTTCACACCGATAAAGAAGATGATAGACGCTGTAACAACGTTAATCAATTCAGGTGGAATTTGGGCACGAACCATACCTGGTGCCCCAACAGAGAGAACACCAAATAGGAAGGCTGCCAATGGGATACCGAGCGGTGAGTTTGAAGCCAAGAGGGCAACAGACATACCGTTGAAACCAATATCCAAATTACCACTTTGAATGTAGACATTTTGGAAGGTACCAAGACCCTGGATAGCACCAGCAAGACCCGCAAGGGCACCTGAGATAACCATTGAAAGAATAATAGTACGTTTAGCTGACATACCTGCGTAGTCGGATGCCGTTGGATTCAAACCAACTGAACGGATTTCAAAACCGAGAGTTGTTTTAGTTAACAAGAACCAGATGACCAAGACAGCTATAATTGCAAAGAAGATACCCAAGTTCATCCGTGAATTGTCTGTCAAAGCGCGGAGCCATTCTGTCTGGTAGGAAGCATTGGCTGAAACGTTGATCGTCGAATCCTTATTCTTCATCAAATCATCAGCAAATATTTCACGAATGATATAGTTACATGAGTAAAGCAAGATGTAGTTCATCATGATTGTGACGATAACTTCACTGGTACCAAGATAGGCACGCAAGATACCTGGAATAGAACCAGCTATACCACCAGCAATCATGGCAATAACTACTGTCGCTAAAATAAGAACTGGACGAGGCAAATCTGGATTTGACAAGGCAAACCAGCCTGCGAATACCCAGCCCACATAGGCTTGCCCAGGCAAACCGACGTTGAAGAAACCAGCACGGCTAGCCACTGCAAAACCTAAAGCGGTAAAAATCAGTGGTGCCATAGCACGGAAAATTTCACCGATTGATTTTACATTACCAAAAGCTGAATAGAATAGTTCTTCGTAGCCCCAAATTGGGTCATAACCGAAGACAAGCATGATAATGGCACCTAACAACAGACCAGAAAATACTGCCAAAAATGGAAGGGCCACATTGTGATATTTCTTAGGCATGACTTTCTCCCTTCTCTAATTTTCCACCTGCCATCAAGACACCCAACTCCTGCTTGTTTGTCGTCGCAGGATCTACGATACCATGAATAGTACCGTCATGGATAACAGCAATGCGGTCTGAAACATCCAAAATTTCATCCAATTCAAAACTGACAACAAGAACTGCCTTGCCCTTGTCACGCTCTGCAATCAAACGTTTACGAATGTACTCGATAGCACCAACGTCCAAACCACGAGTTGGTTGGCTAACGATGAGAAGATCTGGGTTACGGTCAATTTCACGGGCGATAATGGCTTTCTGCTGGTTACCACCTGACAAGGCCTTAGAAGGAACTAACTCACTGGCACCACGCACATCGAACTCTTGCATTAGCTGACGTGCCTTTTCATTGATAATATTGTAATTCAGAATACCATTCTTAGAGTTTGGCTCTTTATAGTATGTCTGCAAAGCAATATTTTCTGCAACAGACATTTGCAATACCAAGCCATCACGGTGACGATCTTCAGGAACGTGGCTGACTTGCATCTCAGTGATTTTACGAGGTGTTTTACCAACAACTTCCTCACCCTTGATGGTAATGGAACCTGATTTAACCTTACGCAAACCTGTAATGGCTTGGATAAGCTCACTCTGTCCATTTCCATCGATACCAGCAATACCAACTACTTCTCCAGCTCGAACATCAAGATTAAGACCTTTAACTGCCGGAATGCCACGGTTTTCGTTTACTACCAAATCCTTGATAGATAGGATAACTTCCTTAGGATTTGATGCGATTTTTTCTGTTTTGAAAGATACAGAACGTCCAACCATCCACTCAGCCAAGTCTTCATTGGTTGCACCCGCGACATCAACTGTTTCAATGGATTTACCACGACGAATAACAGTAACACGATCCGCAACAGCACGAATTTCATCCAATTTGTGGGTAATCAGAATGATAGACTTGCCTTCTTCAATCAATTTCTTCATGATTTTGAGAAGCTCGGCAATTTCCGCAGGAGTCAATACAGCGGTTGGCTCGTCAAAAATCAAGAGGTCTGCACCACGATAGAGGGTCTTCAAAATCTCTACGCGCTGTTGAGCTCCGACAGAAATATCTGCGACTTTAGCTGTCGGATCAACTTCAAGTCCGTAACGCTCGGACAATTCTTTGATTTCAGCAATGGCCTTTTTGAGGTCAATCATACCTGCCTTTGTTGTTTCTGAACCAAGAATGATATTTTCAGCAACTGTGAAAGCATCAACCAGCATAAAGTGCTGGTGCACCATACCAATACCTAAATGGGCAGCTTTAGAAGGTGAGTCAATTGATACAACCTCACCGTTAATTGCAATTTCTCCGCTGGTAGGCTCCAAAAGACCTGCCAACATATTCATAAGAGTTGATTTACCAGCGCCATTTTCACCGAGAAGGGCGTGGATTTCACCTCGTCTGACATGTAAATTGATGTGGTCATTCGCGACAAATTCACCGAAAATCTTGGTGATATTGCGCATTTCAATGACATTATCCCTAGTCATAATCTTCTTCCTTTCTGACTATCATTTTTGTCAGTAAAACCTACTAGATAGTAATAGGCTTTACTGAGAAAAATTCTCAGCTCCGAAAAGGGCGACCGATTTCAGCCGCCGCTTCGGAAAATTCTAATTCAAAAGATTAGTTTTCTGGAGTTTCTGGAACTTCAACCTTACCATCGATGATTGCTTGTTTCGCTTCAGCGATAGCTTTTGAAGCATCTTCTGAAAGGTTGGTTTCAGCCAATTCTACACCTTTATCCGCAAGCGAGAATTGAACTACAGTACCACCAGGGAATTCTCCTGCAACAGCTTTTGTTGCGATATCTTTAACAGCAGTACCAACCTCTTTGATTGTTGACGCCAATACGAAGTTAGAAGCTTTACCATCTTTAGATGTGTACTCACCCTCTGCAGATTGGTCACGGTCAACACCGATTACCCAAACTTTATCAGCTTCGTTACGAGTTTCGTTTTCAGCTTTTGCAGCAGCAAATACACCGTTACCTGTACCACCTGATGCGTGGAAGATTACGTCAGCACCTGCAGCGTATTGAGCAGCAGCAAGTGTTTGACCCTTAGCAGCATCACCAAATGAGCCCGCGTAGTCAACTGTTACTTTGATAGATGGGTTAACAGATTTAGCACCTGCTACGAAACCAGCTTCAAAGCGGTCGATTACGACACCTTCCATACCACCGATGAAACCAACATGGTTAGATTTTGTTGATTTAGCCGCTGCAACACCTGCCAAGTATGATGCTTGGTGATCAGCAAAACCAACGCTAACTACGTTATCAAGATCTGGTACAACAGAGTCTACGATTACATAATGTGTATCAGTGTTATTTGGAGCAACTTCTGCAATTGCAGATTCCAAAGCAAAACCGATACCAAACACAAGATTGTAACCACCTGAAACAGCTGAATCTAGGTTTGTGACATAGTCAGATTCACTTGCAGATTGGAAATAGTCATAGCCATTACCTTTTTCAAATCCTTGCTCCTCACCCCATGCAGTCAAACCTTCCCAAGCTGATTGGTTGAATGAACGGTCATCAACACCACCGATGTCAGTAACGATTGCAGCTTTTACTGAAGATGAAGCTGAATCTGATGATGCGTTATTTGAAGTACGGCTACCGCAGGCAGCTAGAGTAAGTGCTGCTAAAGATACAACACCCAAGCCAACAAGTTTCTTGTTCATTTCTGAACCCTCCTAAAAAATTCTTTGGCAACATTTCGTTGCAATGATAAATGGTTTCAGTCTAACGACTGGCTTACAAACTTAGGTCAAGTCTGTAAAAGAATATGGAAGTAATTCCCCGACTGTCATCTCGACTGTCGATTTATCTTTAGCGACCAAGGTCACTTTTAGATCCTGTTCAAAAAATTCTGCCATCACCTGACGACAAGCTCCACAAGGAGAGATTGGTTTTTCTGTTTCACCATAAATGACGATTTCAGAAAAATCAAGAACCCCCTCAGAAACAGCCTTAAAGATTGCTGTCCTTTCCGCACAATTGGTAAGACCAAAGCTGGCGTTTTCGATATTTACTCCTGTAAATATTTGACCATCTTTAGCAACCAAGACTGCACTTACTGGAAAGTGGGAATAGGGAACATAAGCATGACGGCTATTTTCTACAACCAAATCAATCAGTTTAGTAGTCACCATCCGCCTTTTCTCCCTTCATAATGGCTACACCTGAAGAAGCTCCGATACGAGTTGCACCTGCTTCAATGAAGGCAATTGCATCTTCATAAGAACGAGCTCCACCTGATGCTTTAACACCCATATCTGGTCCAACCGTTTTTCGCATGAGCGCAACGTCTTCAACAGTTGCTCCACCAGTTGAGAAGCCAGTTGAGGTCTTAACGAAATCAGCACCCGCTTCTTTTGACAATTGGCAAGCTTTTACTTTTTCCTCTTCTGTCAACAGACAGGTTTCGATAATGACTTTGACCAGTTTGTCTCCACTCGCTTCTACCACAGCCTTGATATCTTCTAAAACCAAATCATAATTCTTCGATTTTAAAGCACCGATATTGATAACCATATCAATTTCATCAGCACCATTTTCAATAGCATTTTGGGTCTCAAAGGCTTTTACAGCTGGTGTATTTGCTCCTAAAGGGAAACCAATAACGGTACAAACCTTCACATCACTATCCTTCAATTCTTGGGCTGCGTAGGCTACCCAAGTAGGATTGACACAGACACTAGCAAAGTCATATTCTTTGGCTTCTGCCAAAATCTGAGCAACCTGTTCTTTAGTGGTTTCTGGCTTTAAAATGGTATGATCGATATATTTATTAAGTTTCATACTTTCTCCGTACATTATGAAATAATCTCGATGATTTCTTTCGTTTTTACACTTACTTTATCTATTTTAACATTTTTCTTGAAATTTGTAAGCAAATTTTCCGAAATATTTTCATTTGCATAAATTGTTGCGATTTTTTCACCCTTGGCAATCGCTTCTCCGACTTTCTTATGGAAGACAATTCCTGTTTCATAGTCCAAATCGTCTGTCTTAACAGCCCGACCAGCACCAATTCTCATAGCAAATAGTCCGAATTCCAAAGCAGGAAGTCCAACGATGCAACCTGCTTCATCAGAGAGAACGTCAACCTGATTAGAAACTTGAACCGGACGATATAAGTCTTCTAAATCACCACCCTGAGCCACAACCATCTCTTCAAATTTCTTGAGGGCAGATCCGTTTTCGATATGCTGGCGAACTTCTTCCACAGTCTTTTCAACATTTGCCAAACCAAGCATGATTTGAGCCAATTCACAGATGAATTCTGTCACATCTTCTCTGCCATTTCCCTTTAGAATGTCGATAGCTTCTAGAATTTCCAAACGGTTACCGATGGAAGTACCTACCGGTTGAGACATGTCTGTCAAGACAGCTACAGTTTTTCGACCTACAGCTTTTCCAAGGTCTACCATTGTTCGAGCAAGAACACGCGCATCTTCGATGTTCTTCATGAAGGCACCTTCGCCAACAGTTACATCAAGAAGAATGGCATCGGCACCCGCCGCAATCTTTTTAGACATGACAGAGCTTGCAATCAGAGGAATGATATCCACAGTTGCCGTCACATCACGTAGGGCATAAAGCAGTTTGTCAGCCTTAACCAGATTGTCTGACTGACCGATAACGGCTACACCTGTATCCTGCACCTGCTTGATAAAGTCGTCTTGACTCACTTCAATTTGGTAGCCCTTAATAGATTCCAACTTATCAAGTGTGCCACCTGTGTGGCCCAGACCTCGACCGCTCATCTTTGCAACGGGAACACCAAAACTTGCCACAAGCGGTGCCAAAATCAAGGTAACCTTATCACCTACACCACCAGTTGAGTGCTTATCAACCTTAACACCTGCAATCGCTGAAAGGTCAATTTCCTCACCCGAATGCACCATAGCCATGGTTAAATCTGAAATCTCTCTTGTAGACATTCCTTTAAAGTAGATAGCCATCGCCAAGGCTGACATTTGGTAATCAGGTACACTGCCATCCACATAGCCATCAATCAACCACTGAATTTCCTCTGTAGATAGCTCCAAGCCATCTCGTTTTTTCTGAATTAAATCAACAGCTCTCATTCTTTCACACTTTCAAGGATATAGTATCCCTTATCTTTTTTTATAATCTGGCAATTTCCAAATACTTCTTCCATCCGTTTCTTAGCACTCGGTGCCCCTTGTTTCTTCTGAATGACAATGGTTAGGCTACCACCGTCAACCAAATGTTCCTTGGCACCTGTAATCACTTCATGCACAACTGATTTGCCAGCTCGAATGGGAGGGTTAGAAATCACATAATCAAAACGACCCTCAACTGCTTCATAGACATCGGATTGGAAAATCGTCGCAGAAACACCATTTTTCTCAGCGTTTTTCTCGGCTAACTCTAAAGCTCTGCTATTGACATCAATCATGGTAACATTTAGGGCATAGACTTTTGCTAAGGTCAATCCCAGAGGTCCGTAGCCACAGCCTACATCCAAGAGAGTTTTTCCCTTCGCTAGTTCTAGGGAATTCAAAAGCACCTGACTTCCATAATCAACCATTTTCTTACTAAATACACCAGCATCTGTTAAGAAAGTCATCGGAGTATCCAGCAAGCTGACACGGAGTTCATGAATATCATGTGCTGCACTTGGATTCTTTTCATAATACATATTAGACATACTCCGATTATATCATTTCTTAAAAACGTTTTCAAGAGTTTTGCAAGATTGGAAAATATGATAAAATGTAAGTATTATGTAAAACGCTTACTTCTATTAGAAAGAATAAACTATGAAGAATGAATTTTTAAATTTTGAAGAAATCGACCGAAAAACCTGGCAACAGCTCCATCGGAAGACCACTATTCCCCTGAGCCAAAAAGAGCTCAATTCAATCAAGAGTTTCAATGACCGTATCCAACTGCATGAAGTATCGGACATCTATCTGCCCCTTATCAACCTTATTCATATTTATCGGAAGGCTCGAAAGGACCTCAATTTCACCAAGAGCCTCTTCCTGCAAAAATCCATCAAACCTCAGCCTTTTATTATCGGTGTTTCTGGTAGTGTGGCCGTAGGAAAATCCACCACCAGCCGCCTGCTTCAAATCCTAATCGCCCGCACCTTTAAACACGCCAAGGTTGAATTGGTCACAACAGATGGATTCCTCTATCCAAATGCCATTCTGGAAGAGCGCCAAATATTGAACAAAAAAGGATTTCCAGAGTCCTATGATATGGAAAAATTGATTGATTTCGTGGATAAGATAAAAAATGGTTATGATTATCAAATCCCTGTCTATTCTCATGAGATTTATGACATCGTACCGGATCAGCTTCAGGAAATTAAGGCCCCTGACTTTCTGATTGTGGAGGGTATCAATGTGTTTCAAAATCCACAAAACCAACGACTTTATGTCAGCGATTATTTCGACCTGTCCATTTACGTTGATGCCGATGTGGAGCATATTGAAACCTGGTACCTAGAACGTTTCCAAAAATTATTAACACTCGCTAAAAATGACCCCAGCAACTACTACCATCGTTTTACACGGATGACCTATCCTGAAATTATCGCCATTGCACAAAATACCTGGAAGAATATCAATCTCGCTAACCTAGAAAAATATATCGAGCCAACGAGAAACAGAGCCGACATCATACTTCATAAGGCTGAAAACCACGAAATCGATAAAATTTATCTAAAAAAATAATTTTCACTTGTCAAATCAAGTCTTTTCAGATATAATGGTATAGTTAGTACAAGAAAGGGTGGAGGTGAAACCATTGGCAAACATTAAGTCAGCTATCAAACGCGCTGAATTGAACGTTAAACAAAACGAGAAAAACTCAGCACAAAAATCAGCTATGCGTACTGCAATTAAAGCATTTGAAGCTAACCCATCTGAAGAGCTTTTCCGCGCTGCTAGCTCAGCAATCGATAAAGCAGAAACTAAAGGTTTGATTCACAAAAACAAAGCAAGCCGCGACAAAGCACGTCTTTCATCAAAACTTGCTTAATAAAAAAAGAAACCTTCGGGTTTCCTTTTTTTTTATTCTCTCATACTCACCAACCAGTCACTTCAAATGTATAGGTCTGGTTATTATAATAGTACTGATAGGTATAGACATAACCCAGGGCATCAAAGAGGGAATTATTGTCGCTGCCTGCTAAATTCACCATTTCTTGCAAGGCTTGCTGGTTTGCAAATTGCAGAAAAATCCTCTCTGCACCCTGCTCTTTCTGCTGACGAACACTTTCTAAGATGGCTAGCTCATCAAAGCTTGGGAAATAGGCTCCCATCTGCATATAATAATTAAGGGAATTATCTTGAGCAGATGGATAGGTCAAAGGCCTTGACTGAAAAGGGTATTCCTTACCCCAGTAAGCCAGTAAATCACTATCAGCCTTTCGACTTCTATTTAAAAATTCATCCGTAACACAGAGATAGTCATAAGAAATATCTGATTTCGCTTGACCACCCATGGCTTCTTCAAAGACAGGATCACCCCAGGTCGTATCAATACCGTAGTACTGACCATCAATCTGAACCAGGTTCCATGCATGGCCGATTTGGTTTCCCTGCTCACTATTGGCCATTCCACTCACATAGATACAATCTATACCAGCTAATTTACATAAATACTGAAAGGTTCGGCTATAGCCTGCACATACAGATTTCCGTTCAAGAAGAACACTGGTAATCCCCTGTTCTTTCCAAGAAAGACTATCATTGGACAGGGCCTCTAAATCATAGTCAGTTTGTTTGATAATGGTTTCGTAGAAAAACTTGACCATCTCATAATCTGAACCCTGGGGAGCCTGTTCGATAATAGTTCGAGCAAGATTTTCAAGTTGCCAACTGACTTGCTCAGCATCATCAGGATAGATAGGATTTGATAAGTCTGAAAAACCAATCCCATCAACCATGGCATCCGTTAACCAATAGTATTCCGGGAAATCATTGGCAACAGAAAAATAGACACGAGTATAGGTTTCCTGATTGACCGAATCAATCTCAATCCTGCTTTCTCTTTTTCTCAAGCCATTAACAAATTGGAGATAGACACGCCGTTCCCTGTCTGTATCCAACTCTTGAAAATAAAAATTCCCCGCAACTTCTTCCCTTAGCGCAGACAATTCTACCTCACGTTCTTTTTTCTCCTGAACAAATTCAAATTGCAGGTCTTTTAGTTTGTCTGCTACTTGGTCAGTTGAACAAGCAGTCAAAGTGATCACCGAAAGACTGAGGAGGCAAATAAGGGGTAATTTTCGGGCATAGAAATACTCTTTCATTGTTCACTCCTAACAACTATTGGCTCTTGAACTAGCAAAAAGACAGATTCCAGAGCTCTTACAAATTAGTATATCACACTTGACCAAAAAGAGGAGTAGGAAAACCAGTTTCAAGTTTTCACCACTCCTCTTTTTTATCTCATCTCATAAAATCAAGAGCTAATCTTGCTAGTATTATTTAGGTAGATGAACTTCAAAAATACTCCCTTTGGGTTGATTATCTTTGACAAGAATTTGACCATTGAGGGATTTGATAATCTGTTGAGCCAAAGAAAGTCCCAGACCAAATCCACCTTTTTGGCGTGTCCGTGCCTTATCAACCCTATAAAAGCGGTCAAATATTTTCTTCTTATCTACATCTGAGATACCTAGACCATTATCAGCTACAGCGATGGAAACATGGCGCTCCTTCATAGTAGCCGTAATGCGAATATCACCATTCTCATCCGTGTATTTCATTGCATTATCAAATAATATCGTTAACAATTGCTTCAACAGAACCCTGTCCGTTCGGAAGGACTTTTGAATGAGATTGTTACACTTAAATTTCTTGCCATTTTCCTCAGCAATGATACGGTAGTTTTCAAATACTTCATCCAAGTAGGCAGGGCTCACCTCTACTATATCTAGCTTAAATCCATCATCACGCCGAGCAAGATTGAGCAAATTGGTCGTCAGTAGGCGCATATTTCGTACTTCTTCTAGACTAGAACCAATACTCTCACTACTGTCCAAAATCGTTGCTTCTGGATGACGGAATAGACTTTCCAAGCGATTTTGCAATACCGCCAGTGGTGTACGCAATTCGTGGCTAGCATTCTCAACAAAATCCTTTTGCTTTTGATAGCTTATTAAAATTGGTTTCATGCTGAGATTAGCCAAGTAAATACTAGCGACAATCGAAATCAACCAAGCTGAAATCATAACTACAGCTACAGTCGATTCATAAGTTCCAATAGAAGACTTTATCTGGCTGACATTTACCAAAATCGTTGCGCAAGTAATGTCATAGTTAGAATAATAGCCCAAATCCTCTGCGGATAATTCAACCGTGATATAGCGGTAATGTTCCTCAGAACCAAATGGAGTTTCAACCGTCAACTCCTTGATTTCCCCCAACTTTTCTTTATCGACTTTCAAATCGGATAAACCTGTAAAATTATCCGGGTTCAAAAGCGCACCACTCTTGCTATAGAGCAAAACATGGGTATTGGTGCCTAACCTCATTGGTTGATCACCTTTCTTATCCTTTGGTGGTGGATCCTCCGATGAAGCAGTAGTTGAAGAGGAATTTGTTGCAGAAGGTTGCTCACCTTCATCATGGATAATAAATTCAGAATCTGGCTCATAGGTCCGCGCAATTGCAAAACCAATCATCATAGAGGGCTCATCCTTAATCCGACTTAGTGTATCATCTGTCGTCTGATACATAGTGGAACGCATGAGCTGAAAGATGATGGCTGTCATCAAACCAAATATCAGGGTAAATACAGCAAAATAGCGAATGAAGAAGGAAAAACTTTCCGTATTGACAATCTTTTTATATCTCTTAAACATTCTTTAGAATGTAGCCGACACTGCGAAGGGTTTGCAGATTTTCTCCGAAGGCCGTTCCTTTCAATTTTTTACGAACTTTTGACACATAAACTTCCACTACTGAAATGGTCGTATCGCTGTCAAATCCCCACAAGCGATCGAAAATCTGTGTCTTAGGTAGGATAACATTTTGATTTTGTAGGAAATAGACCAATAGTTCAAACTCTTTGCCCAGTAGTTCAACTTCTTTACCATCTACCTTTGTGGAATTAGTCGCAAGATCAACTGTCACATCACCGTAGGTCAATTGATTGTCGTTGAATTTACCTGAACGTTTAAGGAGGGCTTGAATACGCATTTTCAACTCTTCCAAATAGAAAGGCTTGGTCAAATAATCGTCCGCACCCAATTCAAATCCGTGACCTTTATCTTCAAGACTTTCCTTGGCTGTTGTAATCAGAACAGGGGTGGTCACTCCTTTTTCACGCAATTCTTTCAAGACTTGGAAACCATCTTTCTCAGGTAACATCAAGTCCAAGAGAATAAGGTCATACACACCTGACTCAGCCTCGTAAATTCCTTCTTCCCCATCAAAAACCTGCATAACATCTGCAAAATCATCTAGGAAGTCAAAAACTGAATTGGATAGGCTTAAATCGTCTTCTACTAACAAAATCTTTATCATGTTTATCTCCTTTTTCTACTATATGAAATCGTTCAAGGAACTAAGGAAGAACTTGAACTTTAATTTTCTGTTACTTTTATCGAGTTCACTCTGTACGACCAATAAAGCCGGGTTAATTATACCACTTTTTTCTTATTTTTCCTATTGGTCTGAAGTGCTAAAACTACCTGAAATTTGTGCTTTTATTTCTTTATTTTTCTCTTTTAGGGCATTGACTTCATCAGAGGAAGTATTCGATTGTGTTGCACCACTTGTAGCATCGGGCGCTATTGTAGCTTGATTAGGTGACATTCTATTAGTATTAGCATTGTTATCAGACGGCACTCCTCGCATGGCTCCATTTTTGCCAGGAGGCATACCTCGTAAACGACCATTAGGTGCTGGAGGTGTTTGGTTTCCAACGATTGAATTATCTTGGTTTTGCGCCAAAGTGGCTTGGCTTTGACTAGTCGCATTTCCTACACTTTTTGCAACTGACATCCCACCAGCAAATCCTACAGTGGCCGCAGTTATAGCAACCGCTGCTAATACTGTTTTTGATTGCGACTTTAATAGATTGATGATTGACATAAAATTCCTCTTTTCAATAAAATTTTATCATAGCGAGTCTTTACTCACCTGATGACAAGAACAGTATAGAATGAAAAACTTAAACCAATCTAAAGTTCCATTGCATTTTCCTTAAAGCAAACTAAAAGAAGTCCTTTCGGACTTCCATTTTACAATTCTGTAATATCGCCTGTTCGTAGGTAAACAACCCACTCACAGATATTTTTAGCATAGTCACCAACACGTTCCAAGTAAGTCAAGACTTGGAAATAATCACGACCAGCAACCAAAGAATCTGGATTTTTCTTGATTTCCTCAGTTGTCAATTCTTGAATGGTTGAATAAAATTCATTGACCACTTCGTCATGTGCCGCTACTTCATAAGCACGCTCCATATCCGCATCACCAAGGTAAAGTTCCAAGGTTTGCTCTACTAGTTGACGAACCTCGCGACCCATTTTCTTGATTTCTTCCTCAACGACAGGAATGCGAACTTCACCCTTCATACGAATCGCAGCTTTGGCAACTGAAACAGCATGGTCACCCATACGCTCCAAGTCACTCGTTGCCTTCAAAACAGTGATAACACGACGAAGGTCTGTTGAAACAGGTTGTTGCAATGCGATGATTTCAAGTGATTTTTTCTCTAATTTCACTTCAAAGGCATTGATTTTTTTATCCGCTTCAATCACTTCTTTTGCTAACTCACGATCATGGGTTGTGAAAGCACGAACAGCATTGTTGATTTGTGCCAACACTTCGTTACCCATAGCATAAAATTGATTATGGAGTTTGCCTAATTCTTCTTCAAACTGAGCTCTTAACATACGAACCTCTTTTCTTTTTCTTACGGTCTAGCCGAATTTACCTGTGATGTAGTCCTCTGTTTCTTTACGTTTCGGACTGAGGAACATTTCTTTGGTCAAGTCATACTCGATCAAATCTCCGTCCAAGAAGAAACCAGTTCTATCTGAAATACGTGATGCTTGTTGCATTGAACGCGTTACCAAGACCATGGTGTATTTGTCCTTCAATCCATAAAGCGTATCTTCAATCTTACCAGCTGAAATTGGGTCCAAGGCTGATGTCGGTTCATCCAACAAGATAATCTTCGGGCTAGTTGCCAGTACACGGGCTACACAGACACGCTGCTGCTGACCACCTGACAAACCAACGGCTGAATCATGCAAGCGATCCTTAACCTCGTTCCAAATAGATGCTCCAGTCAAAGCGCTTTCAACTGTTTCATCAAGAATTTGCTTATCCTTAATACCGTTGATACGAAGACCGTAAACAACATTCTCATAGATAGACATAGGGAATGGGTTCGGTTGTTGGAAAACCATACCGATTTCCTTGCGAAGGTCTACTGTATCTGTACGAGGACTGTAGATATTTTTCCCATTGTAATCAATAGCACCAGTCAAGGTCACTTCTGGGTTCAAGTCGCCCATGCGGTTAATGGCACGCAAGAGAGTTGACTTACCAGAACCTGACGGACCAATCAAGGCTGTAATTTCATTTGGATAGAAATCAATTGAAACGCTATTCAAGGCCTTTTTCTTATTGTAGTAAACAGATAAATCTTTTACTTGTAAAATAGGTGATGTCATAGTTTTCCTTTCTATCCAAAGTGACCAGAAACGTAGTCGTTGGTTGACTTGAGTTTTGCATTTTGGAAGATATTCGCTGTCTTGTCATACTCGATTAGGTCGCCAAGATAGAAGAAAGCGGTGTAATCACTTGCACGAGCAGCTTGTTGCATGTTGTGCGTTACGATGATAATGGTGTAGTCTTTCTTCAACTCAAACATGGTTTCTTCCAATTGCATAGTCGCGATTGGATCCAAGGCTGAGGCTGGTTCATCCATAAGCAAGATTTGTGGTTTCACAGAAATCGCACGCGCGATACACAAACGTTGCTGTTGTCCACCTGACAAGGTAAAGGCTGACTTATGCAAGTCGTCTTTTACCTGATCCCAGAGGGCTGCTTGTTTGAGAGAAGTTTCAACGATTTCATCCAAAATTTTTTTATCTTTCACACCTGCACGCTCATGGGCAAAGGTGATGTTGCGATAAATTGATTTTGCAAATGGGTTTGGACGTTGAAATACCATGCCGATATGCTTACGAATTTCGTAAACGTTCATGTCTGGTCTGTTGATATCAATACCTTCATAAAGGATTTGGCCTGTTACCTTAGCAATGTCAATCGTATCATTCATACGGTTTAGACTGCGAAGATAGGTTGATTTACCACAACCCGATGGACCAATCAAGGCTGTAATTTTATTTTTCTCGAACTGCATATCAATGCCCTTGATGGCTTCATTTTTACCATAGTAAACATGAACATCTTTTGTCGAAAGGGCAATATTTTCTTCTGGGAAAGTAATGATATGGCGTTCATTCCAGTTATAATCTGCCATTTTTTCTCCTTATAAGTCAGACTTCTACGCTGCCGAAGTCATTTTCGCATGAAGTTTCTTACCGATATAACGGGCAGAAAGGTTGAAAATCAAGATGAATACCAAGAGGATGGCTGCTGAACCAGCTGACACTTGAGTTGCATCTGGGATTGTACCTTCACTGTTTACCTTCCAAATGTGAACCGCAAGGGTTTCTGATTGACGGAAGATAGAGATCGGACTCGTAACACTCAATGGATTCCAGTTTGACCAGTCAAGGGCTGGTGCTGACTGACCCGCTGTATAGATAAGGGCAGCTGCTTCACCAAAGATACGACCTGAAGCCAATACAATACCTGTTACAATACCTGGAAGAGCTTCAGGAATAACTACGTGAAGAACCGTTTCCCAACGTGATAAACCAAGGGCCAAACCAGCTTCACGTTGCGTATGGTGAACGTGACGAAGGCTGTCCTCAACGTTACGGGTCATCTGTGGCAGGTTAAAGACCGTAAGAGCCAGGGCTCCTGATAAGATGGAGAAACCATATTCAAACTGTACTACGAAAATCAAGTAACCAAACAAACCAACGACAACGGATGGCAGTGATGACAAAATCTCAATACAGGTACGGATGAAGTTTGTCAAAGGACCTTTCTTTGCATATTCTGCCAAGTAAATGCCTGCACCTGTTGACAAGGGAACAGAAATCAAGAGCGTTACAACCAATAGGAAGAATGAGTTGTAGAGCTGAATTCCGATACCACCACCAGCTTTATATGAAGATGATTTGCTGGTCAAGAAATGCCAGTCAACATGTGGCAAACCGCGGAGTAAGATATAGAGAATAAGTGATGTCAAAATAACGACAATCACCGTAGCGATGGAGTAAAGAATACCAGTCGCCAATTTATCGAATTTTTTAGCGTGCATAGTTTTTCTTACCCTCTCTCGTAATAAATTTCATAATCATGTTAAAGATAAGGCTCATCAAGAGCAAGACAAGGGCCAAGGACCAGAGAACGTTGTTTTGCACTGTTCCCATAACCGTATTACCAATACCCATGGTCAGTACAGAAGTCAAGGTCGCTGCAGGCGTTGTAAGAGAAGTTGGGATAACCGCTGAGTTACCAACTACCATCTGAATCGCCAAGGCTTCACCGAAGGCACGCGCCATACCGAAGATAACAGCCGTGAAAATACCTGGTTTAGCGGCATTCAAGATAACGCGCCAAATTGTCTGCCAACGAGTTGCACCCATTGCCAAACTTGCTTCACGGTAGTGACGAGGCACCGCACGCAAACTATCCACAGTCATAAAGGTTACTGTCGGCAAAATCATGACAAAGAGAACAAATACCCCTGACAAGATACCAAAACCAGTACCACCGAAGATAGAACGGACAAAAGGTACAACCACTTGCAAACCGATGAAACCATATACTACTGATGGAATACCAACCAAAAGCTCAATAACTGGTTGCAAGATTTTAGCACCACGTTTTGGTGAAATTTCCGTCATAAAGACAGCTGCACCGATAGCAATTGGTGTTGCTACGATAGCTGACAAAATGGTAACGATGAAAGAACCTGAAATCATCGGCAGAGCCCCAAAGATTTTAGAGCTTGGTTCCCACTTAATTCCAAATAAGAAATCAGTGATGCTCACACCATCCACAAAGAAAGTCGATAAACCACGCTGCGCAACGAAAATCAAAATCATGGCAACGATAAAGACAATCAGCGAGAGGCAAAGGAAGGTAATAACCTTACCAAACTTCTCCAAGCGAGAGTTCTTAGACGGAGAAGATAATTCTTTAGCTAGTTGTTCGTTTTTCATGCTTACTCCTTCTCTGTCACTGTGCCATCAGCACTCTTTTCAACCTTCATATCATTGATAGAGATATAGCCCATGCTTTCAACGATACCATCTTGGACTTCGTCTGACATCATGTAGTCTAAGAATTCCTCTGTCAATTCAGTTGGCTCACCCTTAGTATACATATGCTCGTAAGACCAGATTGGCCAAGCATTTGTTGCTACGTTCTCAGCATTTGGCTCTGCACCGTTAAGCTTGATGGTTTTCACTGAATCATCAAGATAAGCAAAAGACAAGTAGGAAATGGCACCCGGTGTTTGAGCAACAATCGACTTGACCATCCCGTTTGAGTCTTGCTCTTGACTCTGAACGGCCGTCTGTCCATCCATAATAATACTATCGAAGGTAGCACGGGAACCTGAACTTGCTGCACGGTTAATGATAGAAATAGGTAAGTCTTTTCCACCTAGCTCTTTCCAGTTTGTAATCTCACCTGTGAAAATCTTACGGAGATCTTCTGTTGTGATATCATCAACAGTAACTTTCTCGTTGACGATAACCGCCAGACCCGCAACGGCAACCTGATGGTCGACCAATTTGCTAGCATCGATACCGTCCTTCTCTTCCGCAAATACATCTGAATTACCAATCTGAACTGCTCCAGACTGAACCTGTGACAAACCAGTACCTGATCCACCACCCTGAACGTTTACAGATTTTCCGATATTGACACTACCGAATTCATCTGCTGCGGCTTCAACCAAAGGCTGAAGAGCTGTAGATCCAACTGCAGTGATAGACTCTCCACGGTCAATCCATGAGGAACAACCAGCAAGAGCTACACTACTCAAAAGAAACAAAGCTGCAATTCCAAGCTTCTGCTTTTTTTTCATTTCGTTTTTTCCTTTACATTTTTCAGTGGAATCTCCTTTTGATTTCCTTGTATTTTACAAGGAATTTACAAGTTATTTCCACTCATCCACTATATCATATAAAAAGACAAGTTGCAAAAAAAATCTGCTTATTTCTACTAAAATCTCAAGCCCTTTGGAAAGGCATTTTTTAGGGTGCCAGAAACAATTTTTGCAAATCCAAGACCGTTTCCTTGAACTGCAACCTGATACCAACCATTAGGTAGGTCCTTAGAAACTGCAACAGTCTGTCCAGCCACATATGCTACAAAGTCATCTGGACTGATGTCTACTCTATGCTTGACTCCTGAACTGTGAAGCGCCAAGCCCAAGGCGAAGCTCGGTTCAAAGCGTTTCTTCTTGAAAGTACCTAAATGAAGTCCATTCCGTGCAATCTTAATTTTAGACAAATCTGGCAATCCATCAGGCAAGAGATAGAGATTATCTCCAAAAACCTGTAACATACCGGACAATTGAACAGTCAATTGTTTCTGCTCAAATTCTTTCCAAAGAGCTTGTTGCTCT
This sequence comes from Streptococcus sp. SS-4456, assembly GCF_036680365.1. Taxonomy (NCBI): domain Bacteria; kingdom Bacillati; phylum Bacillota; class Bacilli; order Lactobacillales; family Streptococcaceae; genus Streptococcus; species Streptococcus sp. SS-4456. The sequence continues at coordinate 41,543 of NZ_JAVIHI010000007.1, forward strand.
CTATTTAGGTTTGATTTCCCTGGCTTCAGTTTTTTCTGTTTGGCTTCACCGCTATATCTAAACTTGGCTACAAACTGCCCTTCCCCTGAAAAATGATGGGGATACATGCGAGCTGTTTGAGGATAGCCAATCCCTTCTGCCATGCCATTGATTTTGGGAATATCAACCAACTCTAACTCATTATTGTCCAGTAGCCAAGCGACGATTTCTTCATTTTCCTCAGGTGACCAAGTACAGGTCGAGTAAATCAACTGACCTTTTGGAGCCAACATTTCCAGGGCTGATTCTAAAATTTCTCGCTGTAGGCTGGCACATTGAGATGGATAATCTTTTGACCAATACTGAATAGCAGCTGGATCCTTTCTGAACATACCTTCCCCGGAACAAGGAGCATCTAAGACAATCATGTCAAAATAGGCTGGAAATACCTTTGCCAAGCGGTCGGCAGACTCATTTGTCACGACTACATTTCTTGCTCCAAACCGTTCAATATTTTCTGCTAGAATTTTTGCTCGTTTGCTTGAAATTTCATTACTCACTAACAGTCCGGTATTGTCCAGATAAGAAAGCAGGTGGGTTGATTTTCCACCCGGTGCAGCAGCCAGATCCAAGACCTTCATACCCTTTTCAGGACTGGCAACCTGTCCAACAACTTGGGCAGCTGGTTCTTGTGAATAGACCAAACCAGTCACGTGTTCAGGCGATTTACCTGAAACTTTACCATAGTAAGACCAAGGCATATCTGGAATTGGTTGGTCAAAAGTGACTTGATGTTCCTTCAAGGGATTTGTCCGAAAACCTGAAATAGCTGGCTCATCAAAACTCTCAAAAAATGCTTGGGCTTCTGGACCAAGCAAATCACTATATTTATCAATAAAATCCTGTGGTAATTGCATTAGAATAAATACCTCTTCACTTCTTCTAAGTGCTGATTGGCAACGAGGATAACGTGTTCTCTTTTATCAAACGAAGGATTTTCAGCATCCAAACTCAACAAACTAAGACCTAATCCTTGTCCAAGAATACTTGCTGCCGCATAGTCCCATGGATACAAATAAGAAGCGTAGGCAAATAACCTTCCTTCTAAAACATGGGAAAATCCAATACCTGCACTGCCAACTGATCGTGTGCCTAAAGTTTGATTTGCTAGTTCAGCCAAGCCATGTTGATTGGCTGCGTAGAGTTGAGCATTCAAGCCCATCAGACTTTGCTGGAGGGGAGCAAATGTCTGTTGCTTTAACGGCTCCTCATTGCAACATACTAGAAAGTTTCCACCTCCGTGAAACAACTTGTCCTGTATCACGTCATAAATCAAACCAAACTGTCCAACTCCGTTTTCAAAATAGGCGACCATAATGGCAAAATCATTTTTCTGTGCAATAAAATTGCTAGTTCCATCAATCGGATCTATAACCCATACATTTCCCTGTGAAATAGAACTGACGTCGCCACCTTCTTCACCAAAAATGAAGTCATTGGGATAATTTGTTTTAAGTTTATTAGTAAGGTAATCTTGAACTTCCTTGTCCAAGTGGGTCACCAAATCCCTGGCACTAGCCTTTTCTTCAATTTCCAATTGATCATCTAAATGCTGACGTAAGAAATCCCCTGCAGCCAGAACAAGCGATTGGGCTAAGCGATACTTAGTTTCCAAGACGGACAACCCCTTTCCCTTTCTCCTTGGCAACCTTGACAACTTGATAGGTAGAATAACCAGATGCTTCTTCAAATTCTCGATCAATCTGGCGCTCCTGCCCCTTACTCTTTACAACATCCTTAAATTCTTTATAGCTGGTAAGGATAGCACTTGCATCCGCACCTTTTTCATAGGCTGCCTCCACCTGATTTAAAAAAGAAAGCACGGAGGAAATCTCCTCTGTGCTCCACGAAAAATCAAGTGGATATGAATAATTTTTGTTCATATCTTCTAAATCTATCTTTCTTATCCGATTTCTGCTCTCAATGTAGCATTTTTTAGTTCTTGTTTGCGGTATTTGCGTGGTAAGAATGCACGAATTTCATCTTCATTGAAACCGATCTGCATCCGTTTCTCGTCCAAAATAATGGGACGGCGCAAAAGACTTGGGTAAAGCTCAATCAGCTCAATCAACTGTTTAATGGACAACTCATCTACATCAACATTCAGCTTTTGAAAAACCTTGGAACGAGTAGAAATCAAATCATCTGTTCCATTTTCAGTCAAAGCCAATATCTTTTTCAGTTCATCCGCCGTCAAAGGGCTGGTCATGATATTGTGTTCAACAAAAGGGACTTCGTGACTGGTCAACCAAGCACGCGCCTTACGGCAACTGGTACAACTCGGTGATAAAAATAACGTAATCATCCACTAATCCCCCCTTCTACATTATCCTTCAATTCTATTATAATGCATTTTGAACTAGTTTTCAATAGGGAATTTTAGTCTAAATCTCTTAATTTTTCTAAACTTTCTATTTTAGCTTCTAGTCGCTTGATCATCTCCGTCTGTTCATCCACTTTTGAAAGCAATAAATCCAACTTGGTTTCTTTCTCAGTTTCAGAGAAAAAGCGGGTAATGGTCGAAGTTACCATACCAAAGGTACTAATCCCAACCAGCATCAAGAGGATGGCAATCACTTTTGAAATGGTATCTTGGGGAACAATATCCCCATAACCTACGGTTGTCATGGTAACAATCGACCACCAGACTGCATCAAAAAAGGATTTTCCCTCAATAGCTGACAGCAGGACGCTAGCAGTTAAAACGGCCGAAAGGTTTAACATCAGGACCTTGGACAAACTGTTTGTATGTAGGAGCCTGTTAACCGTATTCCAAAAACGATTGGAAAGAGCAAAAATCCGAGCTACCTTGACCAACCTAAATAGCCGAGCCAAACGCCCCAAACGAAGAAAACTAAAGACGGAATCGAAAGGAATAATCGCAATCAATTCTAAAATATGGGTTTGAATGTAGTCTATACTATCATCTGCATAATAGAGGTTGACAAAGTAGTCACAGACAAAGATAAACCAAAGCAGCCAGTCTAAGGCATTATAGCCAGCCGAATTTGCAATGCTGGCATCTATCAACTCAAGAATAATCAAAAAAACATAAACGATAGCTAGATAGGTCATCCCTTTTTCATATCGGGGATCTTGAATTATTCTTTTAATCATTTTTCCCCCATTGCAAAGCGAATACTTCATCCAACTTCATCTGTTCCATTAGGCTATCAATGCCATCAAATTTGACCATGTCGCGAATTTTTTCGAGCCAGAAAATAGTGATTTTTTCACCGTAGATAAAGCGATCAAATCCAAAAATATGGGCTTCAATCCGCATTTCCGTTCCATCAAAGGTCACATTTTTCCCAACACTTGTCATGGCACGGTAGCGTCTGCCATCCACTTCAACATCGGCTACATAGACCCCTTCTGATGGCAAATGTACTCGGTCAAATGGAGCCAGATTTGCTGTAGGATAGCCGATGGTGCGGCCTCTGGCATCTCCATGCACCACAATTCCCTCGGTCATAAAAGTATAACCTAACAGACGATTGGCCAAACGAACATCTCCTGTATGGATAGCTTGGCGAATGCGGGTAGAGGAAATTTTTTCTCCATCTAGGCAGACTTCTTCAACAATTTCAACTTGCCCGTCAAACAAGGCTGTCAAGTCTGTCACATCCGCTCTGCAATTTCCGAAATGATAATCGAAACCTGCCACTAAGACTTGTGCGTTCAACCCCTTGATGTAGCGTTCTAAAAACTGCTGAGGAGTATTGCTGGCAAATTCACTAGTAAAGTTGGTCAAAACCAGCTGATCCACACCGTATGTTTCTAGGAGGCGATAGCGTTCCTCTTTACTGGTTAAATGGAGCAAGAGCTCTGGAGCGAAACGAGCAAAGGCTAGGCGAGGGGACTCTGGAAAGGTCAGTACGGTCACCGACAAACCCTTTTCATCCGCCACCTTCCTAGCTCGGTCCAGGAGTGCCTTGTGCCCCAGATGAATGCCATCAAAATAACCTAGAACCAAAACAGTCGGCTCTTCCTGATGGAGTTCTTGATAATTTTTAATCGTTCTAATCTTCATAGTGTTTATTTTATCACAACTAGGCTAAAACTTCTTCAAGAAAAACCTTGCGAGGCTTATAGACTTGGTCACGTTTTTCTAGGATAGCCACCAGTTTCTCCTTATGAAAACCTGCCAACAAATTCGCCTGACTATCTAAGCTTATAAAACGACCAAATCTGGCATCAATAACTTGCTCAATCGTCAAATCAACAATAGGCAAATCACCAATTCCCTGCTCAATAGGACGGAGGAAGGAATAGTCAGCTTGAGCTACCTTGTCAGCGATTTCGTCAATAGTCAGGGCATCTGATAAATGCATACCAGCTGAACCTGTACGCTCTAGCTTGGACATATGGCTGGCATAGCCCAACTTAGCCCCTAGGTCAACAGACAGGGTACGGACATAGGTGCCCTTACCACAGCGAACACGGAAGGTAAAACGGGCACAGTCATCTGCTAACTCAATCGGGCTGGTTCGCTCAAAACTGTAAATCTCAATTTGGCGTTGAGGACGCTCAACTTCTTCACCCGCCCGTGCGTATTCGTAAAGTTTGCGGCCGTTTACTTTGACAGCAGAGTACATAGGCGGAATCTGGGTAATGGTCCCGACAAAACTAGCCATGACCTCATCAACTGCCTGCTCTGCTATGTCCAAAACCGGTGTCCGCTCAACAAGTTCCCCCGAAGCATCTTCAGTCGTGGTGGAGTAGCCAATGGTAATCTCGCCCTCATAAATCTTGCCCTCTTCCTGCATGTACTCAATCATGCGCGTGGCCTTGCCGACTGCAATGGGCAGAACACCTGTCACATCTGGATCCAAGGTCCCACCGTGACCAATCTTCTTCTCCTGCAAAATCTTACGGAGCTTAAAAACAACATCATGCGAGGTCATACCAGCCTCTTTTTTTACATTAATAATTCCTGAAATCATGTTCTCATTATAACACAAAGGACCGCTCTTGTGGGCGGTCCTATATAATTTAGATATCCCGATGAAAATCGCTATCAATCTCAAAAAATGGTTGGATATCCTGAACATACTCCAAAACGCCTTGAAACTCTCCTTGGTCATCACGCACTGCCTTATAGACCACATAGACAAACTTGCCCATGCTCTCAGGCTTGAACCACATGGTGACCTGGTCTTTTTGTCCCGTGCGGAGCAAGTCAAAAATCTTCTTGACCTTGTCCACTATTTTGGGAGGATGGCAGAGCTCCACATGGCGTCCAATCTGGCTTGGCGTTCGTTTGAAAATCATGTCTTCGACAGGGTGGCTGTCATTATAATATTGGAAAATGTCATCCTTGTTGACAAAGGTTAATTCCAGCGGTAAATGGTTGAGGATCAGATTAGCCTGTTCAACAGATAAATATCCATTGCCAAAGATCTGCGGACTGGTCCTGTCCTGAACAGTTTCTGACTTTTCCTTGGGTGTGAAGGTAATGGTAAACTGGCCTTCTGGCGTGTCGATAATCTGCTGGTTTGGGCTAGCTGGCTGCGGAGAAATGCTATCTGCTACCTGCTCTGCTATTTCTCCAAAAACCTCCCGATGAGGTACCCACTTGGCTGTCGGCTTAACAATGGCGTAGCCGTAGGCGTCGCTGTCCTCTGCCACTTGGAGCCAGTCGTCCTGGGTGAAAGTCTCCAGCAGAATCATGAGGAGAATAGCCTCTTCCTTGAACACCATCTCCTCAAATTCCTTGACAAAGGTTTCAAAATGGGCTTTTGTTGCTACTATGTCGCCTGTTGCAAGGGTTTTGCGAGCCGTTTTGAAGAGATCGCGAATCTCGTCGTCCACACCCCACATGACCTTGGGCGGTGCATCGTGACCGTAGCGTTCCATAATCGGAAAGAAGATCTTTTCCTTGCGGGTGTAGTGGTTTTCAAACTGCCCCAAGAGGTCAAACTGGCGTGTCAAACCTTGCAGGAGCTGGTCTTTCAGCTCCGCATCCTCTGTCTGCTCATACTGGTCAATGATACGGCGGATGCGTAAGAGAGCTGCCCGTAGGGCCAGGTTTTCCTGCTTGAAGACATAGACAGGGTGCCCTTCCTGATCCATATCCGCCACTTCCACATCTGCAATGGCTCCTTTGAAGAGGTTGGCATGGATATTGCAAAGGCTCATGACGTCTTCAAAGGTGATACCCGTGTCGCTGGACATAAGTTCATGCTCCATCATGGAGATTTCCAGGGCAGAAACTCCCGTGAAATGCTGATTAAACTGGTCCTGAACAGACTCTGGACTGGCACCATTGTGCAGTTCTAAGAGAATATTCTTCAAAATATCAATCCGTTGGTCTGTCATGCTTCTCCTCCTATTACCTCATAGCCGTTGCATTCCAAGACCTGTTGAATACGGTCAAGTGGAATCTTGGTCATCTTGGAGCCTGTATTGAGACTGGTCACCTTACCAACTGTATTCAGCATAGCTGGATTTGCCAAGGGCTTGAAACCAAGCTCTACCAGAATATCCTTGACTTCTGGGTGCTGGTTGATAATCTGTGCCACAGGCAGATTTAGATCGATGGTGTTCATTGGTTTTCCCCCTCCAGCGCCTCAAACTTAGCTTTCATGGTTGGGTTGTCGCGGGTTAATTTTTTGACAGAGACATCATCTAGTTTATTATTTGCAAGGCGGAGCTGGTTCTCACTGGTTGTTAAGAAGCGTTTGACTTCTTCCATCCGCTTGATGGACTTGTCGATTTCATCAATGGCTTTTTTAAAGTTAGTACTTGCCGAGTTGTAGTTCTTGGCAAAGGCCGTTTTGAAGGCATCTAGCTCCTTTTCAAATTGGGTGATGTCGACATTTTGTTTTTTAATCATTGCCAACTCCTGCTTGTACTTCAAGCTATTGAGCGCAGCATTTCGCAAAAGCCCAATCAGCTGAATAAAGAACTGGGGACGAACCACGTACATCTTCTCGTACTTGTGGCTGACATCTACGATACCCGTGTTATAGTAGTCGTTGTCCGCCTCCAACATGGTCACCAAAACCGCATACTCGCAGTCCTTCTCCCGACGGTCCTTGTCCAATTCTTTGAAGAAATCTGCGTTTTTATGCTTGGTTTTGGTTGTATCAGCCTCATTCTTCATCTCAAACATGATGGAGATAATTTCCACGCCGTTCTCATCCAGCTCCCTATAGATATAGTCGCCCTTAGAACCACGCGCCGACACCTGATTATCCTTCTCAAAGTAGGCATTTGGAAAGGCCAACTGCCGCACTTTATTGAACTCCGCCTCAGCATAAAGTTCCAAACTTTCACCAATTGCCTTGGTGGACTGCTGGGCCTTGAAGTTCTTGTAAAACTCCACCTGCTCATCCGCCGCCTTGAGCCGTACCTCGTACTCCTGACGGGTGGTCGCCAGCTCCAATTCCTGCTTTTGTTCCTGCACAGCCAAGGCATTCTGAGCCGCGTCACGCTCCTTCTCAACCTGAGCCACTGCCTGCTGCAACTCCAAGTCCTTGGCTAGCTCGATTTGCCTCAATTGAGCCTTGAGTTTAAGGATTTCCTTGTCCTTGTCACCCAGTTTGGCCTGTAAGTCATTTTCAGCCCTCTGGTGTAATAATTCCCGTTCCCGCTCCAAGCGGTCGTGGATTTCTTTATCAAACTCCGCACCACGCACCTGGGCCAAGAGTTGACTGTATTCTGTTTCATTAACCGTAAAAACGGTAGCGCAATTAGGGCAAGTAATATTGTGCATCATTTTTCCTTTCAATTACATTCATATATCACGTGTGCAAACAATAATGTCGCTTACTCGTTTTCTCACTTCCTGCGTATTAACCTTATCAAATTATAACAACCATATACAAGTCCAAGGACAAAAATAAAATAGAAGAAGCGAAAAATATTTCGTGGTTCTAGCCAAAACAGTCGATAGAGGACACAAATAGCCACGACTATAAGCCAACGCCACCCCCAAGTCATTTTTCTCTTTATGAACCACTCCAGCCAATCCTCGCTAGAATTGTACCGTGTTTCATAATATTCTTCTCTCAATCGGGCCCACCATTTCATCTTACTCAATCTCCTAGTCTTCTATCGTTTCAGTTCTTCTTCCAAAAATGTAGCCCATTTTTCCTGCAAGGGCAAGTGGTCAGGCAACTCCTGTCCTTGCAAGAGAAGTTGAATGCATTCATTCTGGACCAACCAGCCTGTCATGTCTTTTTGAGCGTCCGCATAGTCATTACCAAAATCGACAGGGATTTCTTCTTCAAAAAGGATCTGTGTTCTTTGCTCCTGCTGGCTCAGACTGAAAGAAACCGTGGCAGTATCCCAAGTGTAAGCAATTCTTTCCTGTGGTTGATAGGCTAGCAAGTCCATGGTCTCTCGGAAGTCTTCCATTTCAAATATCAACTTGTCACCCTCAACCCTCAACTGAGGAAACCAGCGAGCAAAACCACTATCCGTCGCTAACAAATCCCATGCCTCCACCAAATTAGCTGGAACAGTGTAGCAAATGTTGAGCAGATATTTCTCTGCCTCTTTTTTAACAGCAATCTTCATATCATACTCCTATTCTATACCTCTATTATACCAAAAAACACCGGTCTATAACCGATGTTCTCCATTGTCTATAATTTTTTAATCATGACCAAGCAGGGATTCCATTCATCCCAGAGGGTCGGAAATACCTCTAACTTGACAAAACCGCAGGATTTATAAAAAGCAATGGTCTGGTCGTATTCTTTATAATGCCCTTCATCCACTGTCTTGACTTGCAAGTAGGCATAGTCCTTCCGAGCCTCCTCCTCCAAGGCTTGCATGAGCAAACGTCCAATTCCCTGGCGATGATAGGCTTTCTTGATGCCCATACAATGAACATCTCCGCAAGCCTCCGAAGAATTAGTCAGGGTCACAAAACCAACAGCTTCATCAGCATCATAGGCAGCCCAAAGTGGCAAGGCAGAGCCGTCTTGAATGTAAGCTCTGGTACTCTCAGGCAAACCAAACCATTCTGGCAAGTCCGCCAGCACCTCTTCGATAATCCTTGCTTTATCAGCGGCAGTCGATACAGTTACAATCTTCATTTTTACTCCTTTTGGGAGATTAGTTTCTGATAACCTCCCCTTGATTCATTTTTTCTACAGCAATTCTATTTTTTAATACTTTCATCTCAATCGCCCCCCTTTCTATTTTGTTATATTATACAGCATTTCTTTTAGTATTTCAATCCGTCCTCTCCCGATTTGTGCTATACTAGATGTATTGGAAACAAGGAGGAATATATGATTAAATTACTCGCCCTTGATATGGACGGAACGCTCTTAAATGAGAGAAAAGAACTGATGCAACCGCAAATCGATGCCATTCATAAAGCTGTTAAAGCTGGTGTGACAGTTGTGCTCTGTACAGGACGGCCCTTGGTTGGCGTCAAACCCTTTGTTAAACAATTAGGCTTTGATACAGAAGACGAATACATCATTGTCAACAATGGTTGTTCCACCCATTCGACAAAGGATTGGAGCTTGATTGACTGGGAAGAGCTATCCGCTGAGGATGTCCGCTATCTTGCTGGATTTACTGAAAATGACCATGTGCAAATTTCCCTCTTCGATGAGGAAGACTATTTCGTTCTTGCGGAAAAGGCAAATGATATGGTTGATTTGGACGCACGTTTAGTGGGCATGACCCCTCAACCTATTGATTTGAAGGAAGCCCAATCAGGTCGTCACCGTTTCTTTGAAGCCATGTTTGTCGGTGAGAAGGAAGCCATTGATGCCTTTGAAAATCAACACAATCCTGTACTCAGCAAACACTATTCCACCGTTCGTTCACAAGACTATCTCTTGGAAATTTTACCAAACGGTGCAAGCAAGGCAACTGGTTTGAAAAAACTGGCAGACCGTCTCGGTATCCTTCCTGAAGAAATTATGGCTATGGGAGATGCCAACAACGACCTTGAAATGATTGAATTTGCTGTTTTGGGAATTGCCATGGGCAACGCCAACGAGCAGGTCAAGGCAATCGCACAAGACATCACAGATACCAATGAGAACAACGGTGTTGCCAAGGCCATTGAAAAACACATTTTGAACAAATAAGGAGATACTATGAAATACCCAACACTCTTAGACCGCTTTTTAGTCTACGTCAAAGAAAACACCCGCTCAGATGAACATTCGACAACTACACCTTCTACCCAAAACCAAGTCGAGTTTGCACAGAATATCCTCTTGCCTGAAATGAAACGGATTGGCTTGCAGGATGTTCACTACTTACCAAATGGTTTTGCGGTAGGAACACTCCCTGCTAACGACCCGAGTTTGACACGCAAGATTGGTTTTATCGCCCATATGGATACGGCTGATTTCAACGCAGAAGGTGTCAATCCCCAAATCATCGAAAACTACGACGGCAACCCAATCGCTTTGGGAACTTCTGCCTATGAATTGCATCCAAAAGATTTCCCACAACTTACCAACTACCAGGGTCAAACCCTGATTACCACAGATGGTACGACCTTGCTAGGCTCTGATGACAAGTCAGGAATTGCAGAAATCATGACGGCTATCGAGTATTTGGTGCAAAATCCCGACATCAAACATTGCGAAATCCGTGTCGGCTTTGGTCCTGATGAAGAAATCGGTGTCGGTGCTGACAAGTTTGATGTGGAAGACTTTGATGTGGACTTTGCCTACACCATGGACGGTGGACCGCTTGGTGAACTCCAGTACGAAACTTTCTCAGCAGCTGCTGCCAAGATTGACTTCCTAGGTCGCAATGTCCATCCAGGTTCTGCCAAAGACCAGATGATCAACGCCTTCCAGATGGCTATTGATTTCCACAATGCCCTTCCAGAAGCAGACCGCCCTGAAGAAACCGAAGGCTATGAAGGTTTCTTCCACTTGATGAACATGGAGGGTAGCGTTGATACTGCTTCTACCACCTACATCATCCGCGACTTTGAGGAAGAAGATTTTCAAGCCCGCAAGCAGCTCATGCTGGATATTGCAGAGAAAATGAATGCCAATTTTGACACTCCACGTGTCATTGTCAACCTACATGACCAGTACTACAACATGAAAAAAATCATCGAAAAAGACATGACTCCAATCAACATAGCAAAGGACGTCATGGAAAATCTAGGTATCAAGCCACTAATCGAGCCAGTTCGCGGAGGAACTGACGGCTCTAAGATTTCATTCATGGGCATTCCAACGCCAAATATCTTCGCTGGTGGCGAAAACATGCACGGCCGCTTCGAGTTCGTCAGTCTGCAAACCATGGAAAAAGCTGTTGATGTGATTTTAGGTATTGTAGCTTATAAATAAACAATTTGTTCAGACTTTCAATTGAAGGTCTGATTTTTTCTGAAAATCTTTCAAAATTTTTGAAAAATCACTTGTATTATTGAACTAATACTGTTATAATAGAACCATCAAAAAGAAATGGAGTTTTATTATGACAGAAGAAACATTTGCACAAGGTATTTTAGTTGGGCTTTGGGGAGCCGGTATGATTTTTTCACTCATTTGGTATGTCCTCGTAACTATTTCCAACTTCATCCTCTTTAAAAAAGCTGGCTATGCTGGTTGGAAATCTCTCATTCCTTTCTACAACCTATACGTCCAACAATGTATCACATTCGGCGAAGACAAGGGTTGGTTTATCCTCTTCCTACTCATCCCACTTGCTGGACCACTTTATGGCATTTATTTGACTTACTGCTATGGTAAAGCATTTGGTTTGTCTGATATTCAAGCCATCTTCTATGTCTTGTTTACACCACTTTTCAATGTCTACATCGCCTTCAATGACGGAAGTTCTTACCAAGGTCCACAAACTTTCTTTATTGACTAATATCAAATGAAGCAACTTTTCCTAGCTGGAAGGGTTGCTTTTACTTTTTAAAAAAATATATAAAAAATTTATATAATTACTTGATTTTAGCAAATGATAGGTATATAATTTATATATAAAATAATTACATAAAGATAAAGAGGTGATTTCATGTACTACCCCGTATCCTCTATCTTGATTGAATTTCTGATTTTGGCCATCGTAGAGAAACAAGATTCTTATGGCTATGAAATCAGTCAAACCATCAAGATAGTTGCTGATATAAAGGAATCCACGCTCTACCCTATCTTGAAGAAACTGGAAAAGGCGGGCTACGTCACCACCTATACCCAAGAATATCAAGGGAGAAAGAGAAAATACTACACCATCACACCTGCTGGACGTGAGCACATCCCCTTCCTGCAAGGTGAATGGAATACCTACAAAGACCATATCGACGGAATTATAGAAGGGAGCCTACGAAAATGACACGCGCAGAGTATTTGAACCAACTAGAACAAGCACTGACACAACTCCATCCAAGTGCTAGACAAGAAGCTCTAGACTATTTTAATGAATATTTTGATGAAAAAGGTGATGACCAGACAGCCATTGCTGAACTAGGTAACCCCCAAGAAGCAGCAAATGAAATCATCGCCAACCTACCCGAAGATGCCCTAATTGCTAAGGAAGACCGAGGAGCTTCACAATCAGCTAAGGCATTTGATTTCGATTTTGACTTTGATTTCCAATTTGATTGGGATGGTTTTTTCAACAATTTCAAACACTCAGCTTATCAAGCTAGAGAAAGGATGGAATTGAAGGCGAAGAGCGAAGAATTACCTGAGTTTTCAAATCTACAGATTTCGCTCGAAGATCAGGCTCTGAGTGTTCAAACTTATGACGGAGAAACTGTCTTATTGTACAATCCCGTTTCTGAAGATGGCAACTATCAGGCTTTTGACTATCAACTGGTTCAGGATAGTTTGTACCTAACAAGCAAGCCTTCCCCTAATCACCTCTACTTCTCAAATAATCAAACTAGCTCTGCTATTCTCAAAATCCCTAAAAATCTCCTGCCCCTTACCAATCTTAATCTGAACACAAGAGATAGCAGTCTAACCATGGTGGATGTGCAAGTAAGCGAACAGTTGGTCCTTAAGGCAACTGACACTAGTCTGACAATGTCGGATCTAAAAAGTCCTCTAGCTTCTCTACAGCTAGAAGATACTACCTTATCTATTTCAGGTGGGCAATTAAGAGATTTGACACTGAAAGCTAGTGATTCTATCATCAATCTAACAAGTCTTAACCTATCAAATGCCAACATAGAATTAGAAGATTGCGTCTGGAAGTTGAACGTGTTTGCACTAGAAAACAGCCTAAACTGTAAAGCCGAAGATACTATCCTAACATTTAAACCTACTACAGACATCAGCATAGACATTACTGAGGAGGATTCTAGCCTTAAACTTCCAAAGGATAAGGCGTTTACAATGATGAAAGAGGATGACATCACTCATCTCAGCTATAAGCAAGAAAATAGCCCTGCTCAGCTAGTTATTCATTGTCAAGACTGCCAGCTTACTGTTGGATAAAGGAGGTTTCCATGAATCGCAAGGAATATTTACAGAAGCTTGAAAAACATCTCAAACACCTGCCAAAAGAAGATTTTCAGGATACCATAGACTATTTCAATGAATATTTTGACGAAAAAGAAAACGACGAGCAAGCCATTCAAGAATTAGGCAGTCCCAAAGATGCAGCCCGTGAAATTCTAGCCAATCTCTATGATAAAGAGAAGATTGAGGATAAGCCAAATACCCGCAATATGTTCTGGCTGACCATCCTCTCTATCCTTGCCGCACCAATCGGCATCCCCCTAGCCATCACCTTGATCGCCCTCTTCATCATCCTTCTCGTGCTCATCTTCAGTGTCTTCCTACTTCTTATCTCACTCTGGATTGTCCTCCTCAGCCTGGCAATCGCCCAGCTACTCCTCGCCTTTGACCTCTTCACACTATCATGGTCTACCTCCCTTCTCTTCACAGGCCTGGCCCTCATCTGCTTGGCCCTCACTCTATTGGGTAGTAAATTCACTCTAGACCTTGGAAGCAAAACCTTCTTGCTTGTTTTACACTGGATACAAAGAATGATTCGCAAAGGAGGCTATCATGAAACAGCTTAAACCATTTACGAAAATCAGTCTGAGCCTGTTAACCATGGGGACCATTCTCAGCCTCATCGGCTACCTTGCTGGCGGTTGGACAAATATGAAAAACATTGGCGAAAACTACTTTCAGCCCCAAACGGCAAGCTTTACGGATATTCGTTCTATAGAGGTCAATGAAAGACTGTCCATTATGCCCTCGCCTGACAATCAATTTCACCTCCACTACTACCGAAATCAGCACAAAGGCATTGACCTACTCAGCCACCAAGTTCAAGATGGAAAATTAACTATTTCTAGTGCTTTTCAAGGCATCGTTTCTTATGATGGTTTACTCGAGCCCATCTTACATCTTGTCAATGACCAGAATATTGCCTACTATCAACCTGTTTTACAGGTCCCCAAAAACAGCACAATCGAAACACTTTCAGGCACCCTTCAAGGAGACCTTTATCTAGATAAAGTAACTATTCAAAATCTTGAACTCACTGCAGAAGATGGGGACATCTTGATTGAAAACAGTCACATCAGCCTTAGTAGTCTATTGCACATCAATGGAGAAGTAGCAATCAATCAGTCCACATTAATAAGTCCGAAAGACATTTCCGATACTGTTGGCAGTAGCTTAACGATTGAGGATGGGGATTTTAAAGCAGAAAATCTAAAACTAGAAGGAAGACATGGTATCAGTAATTACAATGGTTCCATTGACATTTCTCTTCATCCCAAAACAAAAACTGACATCCATATAGATGCCAGTCAAAATAATCTGGGAATTGACCTTCCTACCTATTCCAATCCCCAAGCCACTAATTACCTCTACATCTCTACACTAGATGGTGAATTGAGCATTCGGTAATCGCTAAAAGCCCTCCTGACGGAAGGCTTTTTCGTTTATTTGAACAACAAAATAGAAATTAAGGCCAAGATTGCTGGTCCACCTTGGGTTAAGATGATTTTGGGACTAGAAGTCGCTGCTCCATAGCCTGCTGCTCCAATAACAAACAAGACAAAAATAGTTGTCACTTCAAGGTTGCCTGTGAAAATTCCATAGATAAGGAAGACGGCCAACAAACCATTATAGATTCCCTGGTTTTTAAATAGGGTTGTCACAGACTTACGTTGTAATTCTTCCTTCTCCATATTGAATACGCGACTAGTAGAGTCCGAATGGGTTGCAAAAGTTTCCAAATACATGATATATAGGTGCTCAAGCGCTACGATACTCGCTAAAATAGTTGTAAAAATTGACATGGGTTATTCTCCTTTTTCTTTAATAACAGTTTCAACAGGTAGGTGTTGAAGGCCAGAAACTAATTTCTCCAAAAGATAGCTCAATCGCTCTTTTTCCTCATCAGACAAAATGCTTTCCATTGCAGCTTTCACGGCTAGGTGATGGACTGGTGGACGAACCTGTAGTTCATTTACTGCACACTGGGTGGGTTGAACCAGCATTTCTCTTTGATTTTCAGGATTGCGCTCCCTTTGAATATAGCCCTTATCCTCCAAAATTTTCAAATGTCAGGTTATGGCTGCACGGTCAATGCGAAGTTTTTCCTGCAATTCCTGTTGTGAACAGGGAGCTTGGTCAAGTAAGTTGGTCAAAAGCTGATAACGGGTCAGACTAATCCCTAACCCTTTTCAAATAGACCCGTGACTGATTCGTCAGCTAATTTTATCTGATAAAGTAATTGAGAAAGATGTTTCATATTTCTACCTTTCTGTTGATTTATCAACTGTTGATAAATCAACTATAACAAAATACAAATATTTTTCAAGAATTTTGCTTAACTTTAGAAAACTCTATCATGTAAAAAGCAAGTTTTGGTATAATATAGGCAAATGAATTTGCTTTCAGTCAAGGAACTGAGTGGGTGTCCTAGATTGAAAATATAAATTACAAAGCAAGTCACTACTGTCGAGTAGGCTAGCTGAGAGTAGCGATGAATCAAAGATAATTCAAATGTCCAAACATTTTCTAAAGGAGGGGAGCATGGAAGAATCAAATGAACTCAACTTAGCGATTGATGTGCTTATGCTAGCTGGATTTATTCTCTTACAAAGTGGTGCTGAAATCCACCGAGTAGAAGATACCATGGTTCGGATTGCCAGGTCACAAGGAATAGAAAATGCAAATGTCTTAGCCATCCCAGCTGCCATCTTCTTTTCAATAGATCATACCAATATTTCTCGAATGAAACGGATTGTCAATCCAGTACATGATATGCAGAAGGTTTGCCAGGTCAATCAGGTTTCACGTTCCTTGACTGCTAGAAAAATCAATCTTGAACAAGCGTTACAAGAATTGAGCCACATCAAGCAACAACCTCTCCCATACACGCAATTGCAGACTATTTTAGCAGCCGCCCTAGCTGCACCTTTTTTCACAATTATGTTTGGCGGCAATTTGTTGGATGCAATAGCAGCAATCTTTGCGACCTTACTTTCCTTTCCCTTCTCCCTCTTGGTAGACCGTCTCATTCGAATTGAGTTTGTATCGAAATTTGCTGGAGCCTTGGCTTTTTCACTATTCTCTTTACTGCTTGCAAAGTATTCTAACCTATCTATCAATCCCAATATGATAAATGCTGGTGCAGTTATGCCATTTGTCCCCGGAATTGCCTTTACAAATGCGGTACGGGACTTGATGACCAACCATCTCAATACTGGAATGACAAAAATCTTCCAAACCTTGCTTGTCATCCTCTCCCTAGGAGCAGGAACAGCTGTTGCACTTTTAATTGTGAGGTAAATCAATGAATATACTTTATTTTATCTTGCAGGCTATTGCTTCTTACATCGCTATCGCTGCCTTTCTTATTGTTCTCAATGTTCAGAGACAGTTGCTTATTCCAGGCGGGATATTGGGTATGTGTGTCTGGTTGCTCTACCTACTCCTTCTTGGTCCGACCAATGTTATCATTGCAACACTTATAGCTGCTATTGTAGGATCCTGTATTAGTCAAATATTGAGTATTCTGTATAAAACACCATCCGTTATTTTCTCTTTAGCCATTCTTGCCCCCTTAGTTCCTGGCTATCGAGCCTATTTGGCAACTACGCAATTTGTATCAGAAAACTATAAAGAAGCCTTGGTAAATACGACTACCGTGCTTATGCTCGCACTGGTTATACCAATTGGCATGACCAGCGGAACCATCCTGATGCAAATTTATCGCTATCTTCAAACTAAAAAGTCTATCTGAGTTTCTTGAAAGCAGGTAGACTTTTTGTTAGAATAAATGAATATGTTTAGGAGGAGCTATGAAACAACAAATTCAGAACTTAAAACTTGCCGAACGTGGTGCCATCATTTCCATCACAGCCTATATTGCCCTCTCAGGTATCAAGTTGGCTGCCGGTCATATTTTTCATTCTGATGCACTGACTGCCGATGCCTTTAATAATATTTCGGATATTATTGGCAATATCGCCGTCCTAGTCGGTCTGCGAATGGCTCAGAAACCAGCGGATACAGATCATAAGTTTGGTCACTGGAAAATGGAAGATTTAGCTAGCCTCATTACATCTTTCATCATGTTTGTAGTTGGTTTCCAAGTCCTTTACTCCACCCTTATCAAAATCATGAGCAACCAAACTGTAGAGATTGATATGACCGGAGCAATAGTTGGTATTTTCTCAGCACTTGTAATGGTAGGTGTTTATCTTTACAATAAATCACTTGCTAAGAAGGTTCATTCCAAAGCCTTAGAAGCAACTGCAAAAGATAACCTCTCCGACGCCGTGACTTCTATCGGAACATCTGTTGCCATTATCGCAGCAGCCTTCAATTTCCCTATTGTCGATAAAATTGCTGCCGTTATTATCACCTTCTTCATCTTGAAAACAGCCTATGAGATTTTCATGGAGAGTTTCTTTACTCTTTCTGACGGTTTTGATGAGGAACTCCTACATAAATATGAAGAAGATATTCTCAAACTACCCAAAATTGTTGCCGTCAAATCCCAACGCGGTAGAACCTACGGTGCCAATATCTATCTGGACATTGTGTTAGAAATGAATCCTGATCTGTCAGTCTATGAGAGCCATGAAATTACAGAACAGGTGGAGCAACTTCTCACCTTAAAACACGGTGTTTTTGATGTTGATATCCATGTCGAACCCTCCGAAATCCCTCATGACGAAATTTTTGAACACGTCTTTGACAAACTCTATCGCTTCGAATCAGAAATTCAAGCCCATGAAGTTGGATATGAAGATTTAATTGATGATAACTATCTCTTGATTGATGCCAAAGGTCGTTACCTAAATAAGACAGAGATGCTTCAAGCACATCCTGTCCAATCCACCTACCTATCCAATTATCAGATGAACTCCATCAGCCAGAAATCCAAACTGGTCACCTTTGAAATTGGTGACTACGTTCATACATCCCTCTGGCGACGCCATGAAAACTGGACAGTTGTATTTCATCAAATATCCAAAAAAGCCTAGTCATGTTGACAAGGCTTTTCGCTTATTATTATTTATACTCAATGAAAATCAAAAGTAGCCTAGGAAACGAAGCCGACGATAGAACTGAAGTTCATCAAGGCTCTTGACAAGGGATAATGTTGATTTTCGAAGAGTATTAGTTTTTCACTGCGTCTGTAGCAATATCTTCACCGAACCATTTTTGTGAAATTTCTTGGAATTTTCCTTCTTTATACAGTTCAGTAAAGGCTTTGTTGATGTTCTCAACAAGTGTCGTATCTGACTTACGAGCACCTACTCCGAAGGTTTCATTTTCAAAACCAGCATCAATAATGTTGTAGTCTGCAATAATTCCCTCTTGTTGCAAGTAGTAGTTTGCATAAACACGGTCAATCAAAAGACCATCGATACGATCATTTTTCAAGTCAATCAAGGCTTCGTTAAATGTCGCATATTGACTTGCATCATTATTCTGAACGATGTCTTTCAAGATTGCAGGTTGAGATTCAAAGACTGAGTAACCAGAAGAACCTGCTTGCGCACCCAAAATCTTGTCAGCCATGTCAGAAACTTGACTGATATTGGATGATTTTTTTGTCACAAGAACTTGCTGATTATCCATGTACGAATCAGTAAAGAGAACCTTTTCCTTACGCTCATCTGTTACAGAATAGCCGTTCCAAATCAAATCAATATTGCCATTGTTCAATTCGGTTTCTTTCAAATCCCAATCGATTGGCTGCCAGTCAACTGTAAAACCATATTTCTCAAATACAGCATTAGCCAACTCTACATCAAAACCTGTGTAAGAGCCATCTGTTTCTTCAAAGCCCATTGGAACGAAAGTCTTATCAAAACCAATGGTAATAGACTTTTCAGATTCGTAAGTTGACCAATTGTCAGACTTAGTTGCCGACTGGCTTGAGCCACAAGCAACAAGAGCAAAACTGGTTACAAGAGCCGCTGCTCCAAGCATCATTTTTTTCATATTCATCATCATATTTGTTCCTTTTCTTAGTGTTTCGGTTCAATTTTGATGATTTCATCTGCTATATTTTCAGCAAATTGCATATCGTGGGTGACCACGATTTGCGTGATTCCAGTAGCCCTATTTTCAAGAATGAGTTTTTCAACTTCTTTTCTCAATTCAGGGTCTAAGGCCGAGGTTGGTTCATCATAGCCGATAATCTCAGGATCAATCATCATAGCACGCGCCAAAGCCACACGTTGTTTTTGTCCACCCGATAGTGAAAACGGATAGGCAGTAGCGTGGTTAGCCAGGCCAAGAGTATCCAAGAGTTTAAGGGCCTTGTCTTCCGCCTCTGAACGCGACATATTCTGCGTTTTCACAGGAGAGAGAACCAAGTTTTCCAAAACGGATAGGTGTGGGAAAAGCTGGAAGTCCTGGAAGACAAAGCCCAGCAGATGTCGTTTCCCCAATTCCTCAAGTGGCAGTTCTTGACCATTATAAATCAAGGTTCCTGAATCAATGGTTTCCAAACCTGCCAACATCCGTAACAGAGTAGTCTTACCGCCACCTGATTGACCGACGATGGCAATAATTTTCCCCTCTGGAATGACCAAATCATAGTTGGAGAAAATCTGTTTATTATCAAATCGTTTGGATAGATTGCGTAGTTCTAACATGACTTCCTCCTATCTATAATAGTCAAATTTCTTTTCTACTTGTTTAGAAATAAGTGTAACAGCTCCAATCATCAACAGATAGATTACTCCCGCGATAAACATAGGTGCTAAACTTGCATCTCGGTTGGCCGCAGTCCGGCTGGCAAGCAAGAGGTCGCTAACACCTAAGGCATATACCAAAGATGTATCCTTGACCAAGGTCATAACTTCGTTGAACACACTTGGAAGGACAATTTTCACCACCTGTGGCAAGACGATATAACGAATGGTCTGAACGGGTGTAAATTTCAATACTTTTGCAGCTTCATACTGACCTTTAGGAATCGCCTCTATACCTCCACGGAAAATTTCAGAGAAATAGGCCGCATAGTTGAGCGTAAAGGCCAGAATTACAGCAGGCATACGGTCAAAGGTAATACCAACACTAGGTAAAACATAATAGACAAAAATCAGTTGCAAGAGCAAAGGAGTTCCACGCATAATTAAAACGTAGAAATGCAATAGCCATTGCAAGGGTTTAAATTTTAGTTGCATTAAAAAGGCAAGAACAGCTCCCAGAGGCAAAGATAGTATCAAAACTAGAAAAAATACTTGCAGGGAAACCACCGCTCCATTTAATAGACTGGGTAGAACTTCCAAAACATAATCCATAGAATTCTCCTAAAAGAGTGATTAGGTTATAGTATATCAGAAAACATTATCTATTTCAAAGGATTTTTCAGAATTTTTAATAAATTTAACAAAAATTTGTATATTTTTTCATTGATTTGAAAAAAAGGTCCGAAATCCGAACCTTTTCTTCTTATTCAACAGTAACAGACTTAGCCAAGTTACGTGGTTTATCAACATCCAAACCGCGTTGCAATGTCGCATAGTAAGCGATCAACTGTGTCGGAACCACCATAGCAATCGCTGACAAGAATGGATGAACAGTTGTAACAGTGATGTCATCTTCTTCCTTAGCTACTGCTTCATCTACAATTGTCAAGACATTGGCACCACGCGCCACTACTTCCTGAATATTGCCTCGAGTATGGCTTGCAAGGTGTGGATGGTTTGAAATCAAGGCCAAGACAGGAACACCGTCTTCAATCAATGAAATGGTACCGTGTTTCAATTCACCTGCCGCAAAGCCTTCACATTGGATGTATGAAATTTCTTTCAATTTCAAGCTGGCTTCCATAGAAACGTAGTAGTCACTACCACGACCGATATAGAATGCGTTGCGAGTGGTTGATAAGAGTTTTTCAACTTTTTCAGCAATCACATCTTTTTCTGACAAGCTGGCCTCGATAGATTGAGCTACGATGGACAATTCATGCACCAAGTCAAATTCTTTCGCGTAGGCATTGCCATTTGCATCACCGACAGCCTTAGCTAAGATTGCCAAAGTCGCAATCTGTGCAGTGTAGGCTTTTGTAGAAGCTACCGCAATTTCTGGTCCTGCATGGAGCAACATGGTGTAAGTTGCTTCACGTGATAAGGTAGAACCAGGAACGTTGGTCACAGTCAAACTTGGAATACCCATTTCATTGGCTTTCACCAATACCTGACGGCTATCTGCTGTTTCACCAGACTGGCTAATCATGACAAAGAGTGGCTTTTTGCTCAAGAGTGGCATGTTGTAACCCCACTCTGATGAAATTCCCAATTCTACTGGTGTATCCGTCAATTTTTCCAAGAAGTCTTTTGCGGCAAATCCTGCGTGATAGGAAGTTCCAGCAGCCAAGATATAGATACGGTCAGCTTCTTGTACTGCCTTAATAATATCCGCATCAACTGTCACTTTACCTTCTTCATTTGTGTATGCGCTAATCAATTTACGCATAACAGTTGGTTGCTCGTCAATTTCCTTGAGCATGTAGTATGGATAAGTTCCTTTACCGATGTCCGACAAATCAAGTTCAGCAGTATAGCTGCCACGCTCAATCGCATTGCCATCATAGTCCATAACTTCTACGCTATCTTTCTTCACAATAACCAATTCCTTATCGTGAATTTCCATGTATTCACTTGTCTCACGAATCATAGCCATGGCATCTGAGCAGACCATGTTATAGCCATCACCCAATCCAATCAAAAGTGGAGACTTGTTTTTGGCAACGTAAATAGTATCTGTATCATTAGCATCAATCAAGGCAAAGGCGTATGAACCTTGAATAATCTTCAATGCTTTTTTGAAGGCTTCTAGAGTTGACAAACCTTCTTCTGCAAATTGACCAATCAAGTGTACAGCAATTTCTGTATCTGTCTGCCCTTTCAAGTCATGACCTGCAAGATACTCTTCCTTGATTTCTGCGTAGTTTTCAATCACACCGTTGTGAACTAGGATATGTCCAGCAGTTTGAGAAGTGTGAGGGTGAGCATTGTTCTCAGTTGGCTTACCATGAGTCGCCCAACGAGTATGACCGATCCCTGTTGTCCCTTCAGTCTTATCGCCAACTTTTGCAGACAATTCTGCAATGCGACCAACAGCTTTCACAAGATGAGCTTGCTCACCACCCGTCACAAAAATACCTGCTGAATCATAACCACGGTATTCTAATTTTTCAAGACCTTGAATCAAAATATCAGTTGCGTTTGTATTTCCTACAACACCAACGATTCCACACATATCATTTCACCTACGATGTTTCTTAACATCGGCTTTCATTTTTTCATAAATTGGTCTAGTCAACTTTTTCCAGAAAAAGACCAGTGAAATCAGTATATAACAAGTCATATCTATTGTCAAGAAAAAAATTGGTCTAGTCAGATTTTGAAAATAAACCAGAAAATTGATTGAAAAAAGACCAGCCCTACTGGACCAGTCCTGTCTTAATAAATCCAAATTCTGAGAGGGGACTTAAACGGAAGGTCAGTCTCCCGATAATATCTTTATCAGCAATTAAACCAAAGCTACGGCTGTCCTGTCTATTTGTCCGAACGTCGTTCAGAACCAGATAATGCTTTTTGGGAATACTGATATGTTGGCCACCAGTCAAGGTTGTGAGATTGAAATCTTCTGTATAACTCTCTTGAGAAGACGGAGTATGCAAATAATTCTCCGAAACAATCACATCGTTTTTATATAAGACATCATCCATATATGTAACTGTTTCGTCTTCTATGGCTATAATGCGACTAACATATTCCTTACCTTCATGCCTATAGAGAACGAAATCCCCATGTGTTAAGTCAGCCTTGCGAACAGTTACAATAAAGTCGCCTTCTTTGATATAGTCATTTGCCATCTGGGATGTGATGGTTACTGGTTCAAAAAACCATACTCTCAAACCAATCAATCCCAAAATCAACAGAATGACCAAACTTATCTGCTTTACTAAATCTCTCTTTACCATAATCTCTCCAATCAATACTATTATACCATAAACTCAGGCTATCCATTGATAAGATGATGGTATATTTCCTCAGCAATGACTTGATTTCCAAGAGGTGTCAAGTGCAAGCCATCGCTATAATATTCTAAATGTCCCTTGGTTAAGGGATAAAGATTGATCACCGGTACATCCAATTCCTGTCCAATTGCTGCAATAATGGTTTGCAATTCGTCTTCAATAATTTGATTATTGAGCCCGAAGCGACTGGTTGGCACGAATGGTGGAATGACCAAGTAAAGATCTGGTTGACTAGGTAAACTCAAGTATCGCTCTGCCATTTCCCTATATTCACTAATAAATCGCTCCTTATTCCAGTAAGGACCACGGCTGTCATTGCTACCAATCATGATAATGACAATGTCCGCCTCGCTCTCAAGGGACAACTGGGCATTTTTCTCTTTAAAATAGGGATAATCCGACGTCGACTGAAGCGAACGACCGCTTAAGCCAAAATTGGACACCTGATAAAGATGCCCCAGTTTCTCAGCCAAAATGCAAGGATAAGCATCTTTTTCACGGTTCTCCAGACCGTAACCGTAGGTCAGGCTATCGCCAACTGTTGCAACTTTTATGGCCCCACTTCCAACGGTTAGGACCTCTGGATACATAATATCTGACACGTGAACTCCTCTGATTTTCTTATCATTCTATTGTACCATCTTGAAAAAAATAAATAAACTTCTGAATTTGTGATATAATGAACATATGAGAAAAAACGTGATGATTATAGGCGGAGGGATTGTCGGCTCAACAGCTGCCTTCTACCTCTCCCAAGATGAAACTATCAACCTAACCCTCATTGACCATGGTGTCGGCACTGCTACTCGTGCAGCTGCCGGGATTATCTGCCCTTGGATGGCCCAAAAGAAAAATAAAGATTGGTATAAACTGACTTCCGAAGGCGCAGTCTTCTATCGCAAATTGGTCGCCGATCTAGAGGCTGCTGGAGTCAAGGATATCCCTTTCAAGCAAACTGGAACTATCGGCCTGAAGAGCAAGCCAGAATTGCTAGAAAAAATCCAAAAGATTGCGGAAGACCGCCGTGTAGATACTCCCACCATTGGTCAAATTACAAGCTTGCAAGGCGAAGAAATCAGCGATTATCTCCCACCGCTCAAACCTGACTTTTACGGCATTCATTTAGAAGGAGGCGGCCGTATTGATGGTGGGCGTTTGATTGACATTTTGCAAGAAGAAGTTTTGAAAAATGGCGGAGCGCGTCTGCAAGGACAGGCAAAATTGCTAGACGCTCACACTATCGAACTAGATGGACAAGAGTTGACAGCCGACCACATCATCCTGGCTACAGGTGCCTGGCTACCACATATCCTAGAACCACTTGGTTATCAGGTTGATGTTCGTCCACAAAAAGGACAATTGTTGGAATTAGATACCCAATACGACACTAATAACTGGCCAGTCTGCATGCCCTATGGACAAATTGACATCTTGCCTTTTGAAAATGGAAAAATCATCGTCGGAGCTACACACGAGGATGATATGGGTTATGACCTGACACTTGACCCGGAAAAAATTCAAGCTATGCAAGTTAAGGCAACCGAGTTTATGCCAGACCTAGCCAACTATTCCGTTGCCAGAACACGGATTGGAACCCGTGCTTACACTTCAAACTATGCACCATTTTATGGCAATATCGAAGACATGAAGAATGTTTGGGTTGCTAGCGGTCTAGGTTCCTCTGGTTTGACAAACGGTCCATTTATCGGATGGCAAATCGCCCAAGAAATTTTAGAGAAGGAAACCAGTTTCGACCGTACAGCCTATTCACCTACTAACTACATTAAAAAACTATAATATAGCTAAAAGGGAGCGGGAAAGAACTCGACTGGTCAAAAAAGAGTTCGTCTTCCCGCCCCCGCATAGTTGATTAGGTCAGATTTGGAGTGTAAAACACGAACAAATCTGCCAATCAACCACTGCGCTGAGATGGTGACACGAACCCTAAAAAGCGAGGTTGAGCTTGAGCCCAGCCTCTTTTTATATCTTTTTTCAAGAAAAAGTGATGTTACATATTCTTCAACTCAATGACCATATCACGAATCTGGGCTGCCAGTTCAAAGTCAAGCACTTCTGCTGCTTCCTGCATTTGACCTTCCAGTTTCTTGATCATAGCCTTGCGTTCGTCTTTGTTGAGGGCGTTGAAGTCCACTACTTCTTCCTTGTCCTGAGTGACAGCCTTGGTCACGCTAATCAGGTCACGGATTTCCTTTTTAATAGTCTGTGGAATGATACCATGTTCTTCATTATAAGCCATCTGGATTTGACGGCGGCGGGCGGTTTCGTCCATGGCCTTGCGCATGGACTCAGTGACCTTGTCCGCATACATAATGACATGACCTTCAGAGTTACGGGCCGCCCGACCGATTGTCTGGATGAGCCCTCGTTCATTACGGAGGAAACCTTCCTTGTCAGCATCTAGAATAGCCACCAGACTGACTTCTGGCACGTCAATCCCTTCACGCAAGAGGTTAATCCCTATCAAGACATCAAAGACACCCAAACGAAGATCACGGATAATTTCCGTACGCTCCAAGGTCTTGATGTCCGAGTGCATATACTTGACCTTGACGCCCATTTCTTTCAGGTAGTCGGTCAAGTCCTCTGCCATTTTCTTGGTCAAGGTAGTAATAAAGGTCCGCTCACCCTTCTCAACTCGGGCATTGATTTCGCCTAAGAGGTCATCCATTTGGCCCATAGTTGGACGGACTTCCACCTCTGGATCCAGAAGCCCGGTCGGCCGAATGATCTGCTCGACAACGGTTTCGGTCTGCTCCATTTCATAATCACCCGGCGTCGCAGATACATAGACAATCTGGTGGACATGGCTCTCAAATTCTTCCCTGCGCAGCGGACGGTTGTCCAGTGCACTCGGGAGGCGGAAACCATAGTTGACCAGCATCTCCTTGCGTGAGCGGTCGCCATTGTACATCCCCTTAATCTGCCCCATGGTCATGTGGCTCTCGTCAATCATGATGAGATAATCTTCAGGGAAAAAGTCCAGCAGGGTGTAGGGAGGCTCGCCCTCGCTTCGCCCATCCATGTGTCGTGAATAGTTCTCAACTCCGTTGGTATAGCCCATTTCTCGAAGCATCTCGATGTCGTAGTCGGTCCGTTGTTTCAATCGCTGAGCTTCTAAGAGTTTTCCTTCTGCCTCAAAGACCTTGAGCTGCTCTTCCAGTTCCGCCTGAATCTTGGCAATAGCCGTTTCCATGTGGTCATCGTTGGTCACGAAGTGGGTGGCAGGGAAAATCGCCAAGTGGTCCACATCCCCCAAAACCTTACCTGTCAGGCTTTCAATCTCACGAATGCGGTCGATTTCATCCCCGAAAAACTCCACACGGAAGGCGTGTTCATCACGAGAAGCTGGGAAAATCTCCACCACGTCTCCACGCACACGGAAGCGCCCCCGTTGGAAGTCGATGTCATTGCGCTCAAACTGGATATCTACCAGAGAATTGAGCAACTGATCGCGGGAAATCTCCTGCCCTGGTCGCAGGCTGACCACGCTATCTGAATATTCCTTGGGCGAACCCAAACCATAGATACAGGAAACGGAGGCAACGACGATTACATCGTTACGTTCGAGAAGAGCTGAGGTCGCTGAGTGACGGAGTTTGTCAATCTCATCATTGACCGAACTGTCCTTCTCAATATAGGTATCGCTAGACGGTACATAAGCTTCTGGCTGGTAGTAATCGTAGTAAGACACAAAGTATTCGACCGCATTTTCTGGGAAGAACTCCTTGAACTCACTGTAGAGCTGACCAGCTAGGGTCTTGTTGTGGGCGATAACCAGAGTGGGCTTATTGACACGGGCAATGACCTGACTCATGGTGTAGGTCTTACCAGTACCTGTTGCCCCCATGAGAATCTGAGCTTTTTCGCCCCCCTCGATATTATCCACCAAAGTTTCAATGGCTTGAGGCTGGTCACCAGACGGTGCATATTTTGATACAAGTTTAAATTGGTTTTCAGTATTTCGGTTGATCATTTGTTCAATTTTCTTTCTTCTAGTAAATCTTGCAACTTCTCTTCGGAAAAATGCTCAATTGGGCCGGGTTCAATATCAAGAATCGAAGTTTCCGCCGTGTATTTCAATAAATTCTTTATCTTAATTCCATATTGTTTAGCATAAAAGACAGCTCGCTCACTGTCATGAAATAATATCAATAAGTACGTGTAGGTGTCCGACAAACTGGCCCTTGCACTCGTTTTAGCCCCAGTCGCAAATGCGATTGTCTTCCCTACAGATTCTACGGTTTTTTCAGAAACATTTCCAAAAAGACGGCTCAAGCCTGCTCCTAGTGTCTGTTCTTCTAGGCAGATAAACTCAATTTCGTTTATAGGAATGGACACAGCTTTTCTTCGAAATATTCCCCGATAGAGAACAAAGTGCTTCTCTGTCAGTTCAAATGCTTTTAATCCAAAAAAGAGGCGCTGTATAGAAACGATAATAACCAGATGTGAAGCCAAGGTTGGAATGCCAAAGATCAGTAAAAATAAAATCCCACCGAGGATCACTATCGCTACATCTTCTCCCCATAAACTGATAAATAAATCAACCGTTAGATAAGACAATGGCAAGCCAAAAAACAAACTCAGACCCAAGGCCAACAAAGATTTCCATCTGCTATAACGAACAATCATACCCATTCCTTTCACTATTCTATTTTACCCGTACCAGTCGCCCCCATGAGAATCTGGGCTTTTTCGCCCCCCTCGATGTTATCAACCAAGGTTTCGATGGCTTGGGGCTGGTCACCAGACGGTGAATATTTTGACACAAGTTTAAATTGGTTTTCAGTATTTCGATTGATCATAGGTCTATTATAGCAAATTTTTCTTGTGGATAGGATTTGTGAGTTTCTTAACATTTTTCTAAAACACTATTGCATTTGTACTAAGATAGTAGTATAATAATTGTAATTTATTATATTTATCTAGGAGGTTCTTATGATTCAATTTAACCACGTTAGCAAAGCCTATGGCGATAATTTGGCCCTTGATGATTTGGATTTGACCATCGAAAGTGGGGAAATTTTCGGCTTGATTGGGCATAACGGTGCTGGTAAGACAACAACCATCAGCCTGCTCACTTCTATTATTCAAGCCAGTCATGGAACCATCTCTGTCGACGAACTTAATCTGGAAGAAAATCGAGATGAGGTCAAAAAACGGATTGCCTATGTACCAGACTCGCCTGATATTTTCCTTCACTTGACTGCTTTTGAATATTGGCACTTTATGGGCAAAGTTTACGGAGTTGACAAAGACACAGTTAACCAAGCTATTAACAAACTAGCCACTCTCTTTGATATGAGCGCCCGTCAGCACGAACCCATTGACAGTTTCTCCCACGGTATGCGACAGAAAACCATTATCATCGGCGCCCTTATTCCTAGCCCAGATATTTGGATTTTGGACGAACCCTTGACTGGACTGGATCCCCAGGCCTCATTTGACCTCAAGCAGATGATGAAGGACCATGCCAAAGGTGGTAACACCGTTCTCTTTTCGACCCACGTTTTGTCTGTTGCAGAACAACTCTGTGACCGTATTGGCATTCTGAGAAAGGGACGACTTATCTTCGTAGGTAGTCTGGAAGAATTAAAATCCCAATATCCTGACAAGGACTTGGAAACCATCTACCTAGAATTAGCAGGTCGCCAACAAAGAGAGGCAGGTGAGGTCGGATGAACAAATCTCTAATTTGGGAATTGGTCAAAATCAATATCCTCTACTCCAATCCGCAACTGCTAGCTTCCGTCAAGAAAAAACAAAATAAGAATAAAGACGGTCGTTTTTCAGCCTATCGGAGCATCCTTATCCAGCAAGGCTTCCTCATTCTGACGATGCCTATACTCTACTCCATCTTCTTTATGGGGATTGATTACAAACGGTCCACAGGTTTCTTCTCCCTACAACTAGCCCTATTCGCTATACTGGCAACCGTTTATAGTTTCACAGGCTTCTTTTCTGTCTTCTACGACAGCAAGGACACCAAACTCTATCTACCTCTTCCCTTAAAAGCAAGAGAGGTTTTTATCGCCAAATTCTTATCGGCTCAAGGTATGGTCTTAACCTTCCTCATCCCCTGTCTTTCTCTTCTTATCATCACCTATTGGCAGATAGGTGGACCAGCCTTTGCACTTTTTGCCTTGCCAAGTTTTATTCTCCTATGGTTCCTAGTCAATCTTCTCAATATGATTTTTATGCACTTTATCGGAGAAATCTTGACCAAGAGTCCACATAAGAAAACCATTTCTACCATTCTTCTGACAGTCTCATCTCTGGTTTCAATGGGAACGATGTTGTTTCTCCAATCCCAGCAAACCGCGTCATTCCAGACAGATGGATTTGTACAATTTCCAGAAGTACCACTTTTTGTAGGTTTCCACTACATCATCAGCCAACCATTTTCGATGGCTACAGTTGTCAATCTCATCCTTCCTATTTTGTTCATGTTGGGATTGGTCCACTTTGCCATTAAAACTGTTATTCCGAATTATTTCCAACAGGTTTTGGCAATTGATACTGCTTCATCAAAACGTAAGGTCGGCAAACCAAGGAAATTACCTCAGAATTTAAATCAGGCCCTTATCAAACACCATTTATCTACCCTCAACGACAGCAACCTGATGGTACAGACCTTCTTACAGTCCTTGGTGCTAGGAGTTGCCCTGCTCCCTTCTGTTTCTAAATTTACTGAAGGTGACGGACTGGGTGTTCTTTCCTGGGAATTTTTTGGAATTGCTTTATTGGCTGGCTTCTTGCTAGGCAGTCTGTTTGCAGGGTCAACGACCTTTATCGGAACAGCCATGTCCTTGGAAAAGGAAAATTACCACTTTATCCGAACTTTGCCCATTAACTTCAAACAGTTTACGATTCAGAAGTTTTGGGTGATTGCTGCGGTTCAATTCCTGGTTCCGACTTTCCTTTATCTCATGTTAGGCCTATTTGTCATGAAAGTAAACATAATCTTAGCCCTCTTCTTTGGTCTAGGTATACTTGTTTCTGCCCTACTTACTGGACAAATATACTACTGGCGGGACCAACGCCTACTCATGCTCAACTGGCAGAATTCCAACCAGCTTTTCGGTCGCGGAGCGGGTCAATGGCTGATTGCCGGGGCCATCCTGTTAACCATGTTCCTTGGAACTATTTTAATCATGATTAGTTCAATAATCGCCTCTATGATTGGCGGACTTCCAGTCAGTTTTGGACTAACAGGCTTGCTCATCGTCTTTTCAGCCTGCCTTCAGCTCTTTATTTATAAGGCCTACTGGAAAAAACTATAAAAATAAACCAGATTTCGAAAGTGAAATCTGGTTTTTGAATGCTATTAGTCTTGTTCAACGTAGTATTCTTGACCGAAGCCTGCTACTTCAGCATTGACTTGCCAGTGGATACCGAATTTGTCTTGCAAAAAACCGTAAGCAGGTGACCATGGCACAGCCTGCAAGTCCATAGTAATCTTCATGGCACCTTCAGATAATTTAGCAAACAAATCCTGTGCAGTTTCAGAATCATCCGTAATCAAGGCAACTGTAATGTTGTCACCAACTGAATAAGGCATTTCTGGATTTTTGTCAGAGAGCATGAACCGTTGTCCGTTTAAACGGAATTGGGCATTCATGACAAAGTTTTCCAATTCTGGTGGGCAGTTTGGCACAAAATCTTTATACAGATTGACTTGCTCTACCTCTGCACCAAGTGCATTTTTGTAGAATTCAATAGCTTCTTGACCGTTACCGTTAGTTACCAAGTAAACTTCCATTGCTTTAAGCATGGGATACCTCCAAATTTTTGATACTCCATTATATCACGAGTTAGTCATACGGACAAATTTTTTGTTTAAAAAAGTTGAGTTGTCATCAACTCAACTTATACTTTATTCATACCCGCCACCAGGTACACCGAAGTATTCTTCTAGTGTTAACCCAGAATTATAGATATCTGTCGCTTCCTGTCCAATATAACGGACATGCCAGGTTTCCGCCATGTAACCTGTGCTATATTCTTTACCAGGTAGATAGCGAACAATAAAGCCATAATGATGAGCATTTGAAGCCAACCACTGGGAAGCGGCTGGTTCTTCTAATAAATTCCCCGAACTATCGAGCAAATCAAAAGCGAGACCAGTTTGATGTTCACTGTAACCTGCACGTGCAGAATAGGTATCTGCTGCCGCTTGACCATCTTGATTGACATAGGATTGGTACAAACCAGCCTGGGTTTCATAAGAGCGGAAACCACTATAGTTGTTGGAAATGGCAAAACCTTGCGCCTGCATATCTGCAATCAACTGCTGGAAAGCTGCCAAGGCTTGTGGATCCTCTCCAGGAGCGTAAGTCGCGGCAAGAGGGTGCTTCTTATTAGCGATAATGACTTCCCCATATTTTCCTTGAACGCTATAGTAGGAGCCGTTATAAGTAGCGGTTGTTGCTAGCTCAGTCTGACTGCTTGTAGCTTCCTCACCAGTCGTCGAACTGGTTTCTGTTGAACTGGTAGAACTTTCCTGAGTTTCTTGACTAGAGCTAGCCTGCACCGGCGAACTACTAGTGGTAGACTGGCTTGATGCTGAACTACTGCTACTTGATGGACTGGCATCCGTTGACTTCTGACCACAAGCTACTAATAAAAGTACCATCGGAAGTAATAAGCCTAGTTTCTTATACATTTCTCTCCATCCTTTCGTCTATTCGTCGTATACCTTTATTCTAACATAAAATGAATTAAAAGTTTGGACAGAACCAGCTCCAATCCCTAACTTTCCAATTAGTAACTCCATATAGAAGGGCCAGCTATTATTTCAAAATCCCAAATAATTCCTGGTAATTGGAAATGATATAAGTCGGCTGGGCTGAACCAGTCAAGGCAGATTTTGTTGGATTATACCAGACCGAATCCATGCCCGCATTATTTGCGCCTTGGATATCAGCCGTCAAGCTGTCACCAATCATGAGAAATTTGGCCATATCTGAACAGCCAATTTGCTCTGCTATTTTTTCATAAAAATCAGCCGCAGGCTTCTGTGTCCCCATCTGTTCTGAGATAAAAACCTGCTTGAAATAGGTCTGAATAGGGGAGTTGAGGAGACGATTTTCCTGAATATAGGTCACGCCGTTGGTCGCCGCATAGAGCTGGTAACCACGGTCAACCAGTTCTTTAAGTAATAGGTCTGCACCTTCAAATATCTGACCTTGCTGACCAATAAATTCTTGATAGCGGATGGCCATTTCATGACCATCCACTTCCCTCCCAAAATGTGCAAAGGTTTTGGAAAAGCGCGTGTTGATCAATTCTTTCTTGGTAATTAAACCTTTTTCAAGTTCCTTCCACATACCTTGGTTGAGCGGACGATAGATGGCTTTAAAGGCCTCTATATCCTCCACATCCATGAACTCCAAAAATTGAGTGAGAGCCACTTCTTCTCCTTGGTTAAAATCCAAAAGTGTGTGATCAAGATCGAATAATAAATATTTATATGACAACTTTATATCCTCTCTTTTATTAGTGTTTCTGCCTTTTCCGTGCTTAAGCTCTCCAACGTTGGGTTTTCTTCAACATCATTGGATAGCTTGCTTTCATGAGAAATTTTATAAATGCATTGCCTTGACCGTTTGAAATAGCTTGTTTACCCTTTTCAAGCATTTGTTCAAAGGTAATATCTGGCTCTAAAAATTCACCATTGGCATAGCAGTACGAGCAAAACGAATTAGAGTGGCTGCCGTCTTTCTCTGATCCACGAACATCTTGACCATGCAAATTTAAGGGCATGGCACAAGATTGACAAAATTTTTCCATTATTTTCATACCTCATTTTCGAAGATAGTCCATTCTATCATAAAGAAGTCTGTTATTTCTACTCTTCCTTACTAATCGGTGCCAGACTTGCTAGGACCTTCTTAAGTCCCATCTCTGGGAAATTGATTTTGAGTTCTTGGTTGCTGCCTGTACCTGATACTTCAAGAACAGTTCCGCGTCCCCATTTCTTATGGACAGCGATATCACCAACTGACCAGTTGGTGCCTGAGCCTGACGATTTATTACTTGATGCGAAAGGCATACTGCCTCCGAGCTTGGCAGATGGTTGGACGGTTGCTTTTCGGCTTTGCATGGCTTGTTGTAAGCTCATACCTTGTCCAAACTGTGTCGCTCTGCCATTGACATAAGAGGCCTTAAAGCTAGTATTTGCAGGACGAGCAAGACCTTGATAGTCCAATAGGTCGCTGGAGATTTCTCGAATAAAGCGGCTTGGCTGATTGTAGTTACTGCGACCAAAGAGCAGGCGGGAGTTGGCATTGGTCAGATAGAGGGTCTGCTCTGCACGTGTAATACCAACATAAGCCAAACGGCGTTCTTCTTCCAACTCATCCTCTTCTTCTGCTGCACGGCTGAGTGGGAAGACATTTTCCTCCATACCAATTAGGAAGACAACAGGAAATTCCAGACCTTTGGCTGCATGGAGAGTCATGAGGGTCACTTCTGATGACTCAGTATTGCCGTCATCTGTATCTGCAATGAGAGCCAAATCAAGTAGGAAACGAGTCAAGCGATCCAGACCTGTTTCTTCTTCCTCAGTATTCTTCTCATCGAAGTTTTTGGTCACAGATAGGAATTCTTGGATGTTTTCAATGCGGGCATTGGCTTCCAACGTGTTCTGAGCTGCAAGGGCATCGACATAGCCTGTTTGCCGCAAGACAGCCTCGACTACTTGGGTCACGGTCAAGTCATCCAGTTGATTGCGGAGCTTATAGAGAAGGTTGGCAAGGTCGAATACTGCCTGCGCTGCCTTGCCCTTAACTGGTGACAACATAATATCCTGCGAAGCCTCCAATAAGGACATACCATGTGTGTTGGCAAAATCGCGGATCTTATCGACTGTGCCAGGTCCCACACCACGCTTAGGCTCGTTGACAATGCGTTCGTAGGAAATATTATCCGATGGGTTGGCGATGATATTCAAATAAGAAATCACATCTCGAATTTCCTTACGACTGTAGAACTTAGTGCCACCCACCATGGTGTAGGGAATGTTGGACTTAAGCAAGGCTTCCTCAATGGTACGGGACTGGGCATTGGTCCGATAGAGAACTGCAAAATCCTTATAAGCCTTGCCTTCTCGGTGCAATTGGTCGATTTGACCCGCAACATAAATCGCTTCATCATTCTCATCCCTGGCACGATAGTAGGTAATCAAATCACCTTGGGCATTCTGGGTCCAGAGTTTCTTAGGACGACGGTTGCGGTTGTTTTCGATGACCTCATTAGCCGCCTGCAAGACGTTCTTGGTCGAACGATAGTTTTCCTCCAAAAGAACGACCTTGCTTTCTGGATAGTCCTTTTCAAAGTCTAGGATATTTTGCATATCCGCTCCACGCCAGCCGTAGATAGACTGGTCCGCATCACCGACCACACAGATATTCTTGAAACGTGATGCCAGGAGCTTGACCAATTGGTACTGGGCATGGTTGGTATCCTGATACTCATCGACATGGATGTATTGGAATTTCTGCTGGTAATAGGTTAGGACATCTGGATTTTGATCAAAAAGGCGGAGCGTTAACATGATCAAGTCATCAAAGTCAACAGCCTCTGACTGCCGCAGTTCCTTTTGGTAAGCCGTGTAGCATTTTGCGACAATCTGCGTGTATAGATCGCCTGCCTGTGCTTCATAAGCCTTGTCATCAATCAAGTCGTTTTTGGCATTGGAAATGGTTCCTAAAATAGAACGTTCACTCCACTTTTTCGGATCTAAATTCAGATTTTTCAAAATCCGTTTCATGAGTGTACGCTGTTCACCTGGGTCTACTATCGTAAAATTGCGATTATAACCAATATGGTCAGCATCACGACGCAAAATCCGGACACACATGGAGTGGAAGGTAGCTATCAAACAATCTTGCGTAGCAGGATTGAGGGCATAGGCCCGCTCCTTCATCTCCCGTGCCGCCTTGTTTGTAAATGTAATGGCCAAGATGTTCCACGGGTTTACCATCTTTTCATCAATCAAGTAAGCGATACGATGGGTAAGAACACGGGTTTTTCCCGAACCAGCCCCTGCCATAATCAAAAGCGGGCCTTCAGTTGTCTGCACCGCTTCCGCCTGTCTGTCATTCATTCCGTTTAATAATAGGTTCATTTTCTCATACTTTCTCTAAAAAATCATTCTCTCCATTATACCAAAAAATCTCTCGATAGGCAGTTCAATGTGATAGATGGCGAGCAAAAAAGCCCAGAGATAATCTCTGAGCCTTATGTAGGCTCTATAATTTCTGTAGTGGGTAAATCCACCGTGGAGATTATGGAGCCTTTTTGAGTGTAGAAAAAAAGTCCCATATGACCTATAATGA